>JANLFJ010000009.1:69724-89508 GCA_024655825.1 Peptococcaceae bacterium
ACTTTCCTATGCGTTATAAAAAAGCATTCAACAATAAAACAACCGGGTTTAAACAGGAGGAGGTGTTTGATTTGGCGAAGGCCGTTTTCCAAGAAGAGTTGTGCAAAGGCTGCGAGCTTTGCCGGAATGCTTGTCCCCAAGGGATTATCCGCCTGAGCGAAAAGATCAATTCCCTGGGGTATCACCCCGCCCAGTTAACGGACCAGGGCAAGTGCACCGGTTGTGCATCCTGTGCCTTGATGTGCCCTGATATTGTCATTACGGTGGAAAGGTAGGTAATAAAAATGAACAAAGTTTTGATGAAAGGAAACGAAGCGATTGGCGAGGCCGCCATCGCGGCCGGCTGCCGTTACTTTTTCGGGTATCCCATTACCCCGCAGAGCGAGCTTCCCGAATTCCTTTCCCGCCGTCTTCCCCAGGTGGGAGGCGTGTTCCTGCAGGCGGAAAGCGAGGTGGCTGCCATCAATATGGTTTATGGAGCAGCCAGCACAGGGGCCAGGGTGATGACGTCCTCGTCCTCCCCGGGAATCAGCCTTAAACAGGAGGGCATCTCCTATTTGGCCGCGTCCGAATTGCCCTGCGTTATTGTGAATATTATGCGGGCGGGGCCGGGGCTTGGCGGCATCCAGCCTTCCCAGTCCGATTATTTCCAGGCTACCAGGGGCGGGGGCCACGGGGATTACCGCACCATCGTGCTGGCCCCGGCCTCGGTCCAGGAAATCGTGGACCTGGTAATTGAAGGTTTTGAACTGGCCGACCGCTACCGCCTGCCGGTGATGATCCTGGGCGACGGCAACCTGGGGCAGATGATGGAGCCTGTGCAAATGGACAGGACCGCCAAAGGGCGGCTTCCCGCCAAGCCCTGGGCGTTGACGGGAAAAAAAGGGCGCCCCAGGAACATCATAAATTCTCTTAACCTGGACCCGGAGAAACTGGAAATGCACAACCGCAAACTGGAAAGAAGATACCAGGAAATCAAAGAGCGGGAAACGAAAGCGGAAAGCTACCTGACGGACGATGCGGAAATAGTGGTGGCGGCCTACGGCATAGTAGCCCGCGTGTCCAAAGCGGCTGTCGACCGGGCCAGGGCCGAGGGCATCAAAGCCGGTCTTTTCCGTCCCATCACCCTGTGGCCGTTTCCGGAAAAGGAACTGAATGAAGCGACCGCCCGGGCGAGAAATGTTCTGACGGTGGAGATGAGCCTGGGTCAAATGGTGGAGGATGTAAAGCTGGCCTTAAACGGCAGGCTGCCCGCAGCATTTTACGGCAGGGTGGGCGGAGTCGTTCCTACCGTTTCCGGCGTTTTTGAAGAAATCCAAAAGATAAACCAAAACAGCGGGAAGGTGAAATGAAATGGCGGTTGTCTTTGAACGGCCCAGATCCCTGACGGACCAGAGGTTTCGCTACTGCCCCGGGTGCCATCACGGGATCATTCACCGCCTGGTTGCGGAGGCCATAGACGACCTGGAAATTCAGGACAGGACCATCGCGGTGGCTTCTGTCGGCTGCTCTGTCTTTTCCTATGAATACTTTGACACGGACGCGATCCAGGCGGCGCACGGCCGGGCCCCGGCGGTGGCGACAGGGATAAAGAGGGTGGAACCGGAGTGCGTGGTGTTTACTTACCAGGGCGATGGCGACCTTGCCGCCATAGGAACCGCGGAAATAGTTCACGCGGCGGCCCGCGGAGAGAACATCACCGTAATATTTGTCAATAATGCCGTCTACGGCATGACCAGCGGGCAGATGGCCCCAACCACCCTGATCGGACAGGTAACCACCACTTCTCCCGACGGCCGCATTCCCTCCAGGGCCGGCTACCCGATCAGGGTCTGCGAGCTTTTGAACACGCTGGAAGGGCCGGCTTACCTGGCCCGCGTGTCTGTGCATGACCCCAGACACGTAAGAGAAGCAAAGAAGGCTATTAAAGAGGCTTTTCAGGTTCAACTGGCGGGCAAAGGATTTTCGCTGGTGGAAGTGCTTTCGGCATGTCCGACCAACTGGCACCTGAGTCCACTGGAAGCGATCGAGTGGATCAAGGAAAAGATGATTCCTTATTATCCCCTGGGAAAATTCAAAAATGTTTTGGAGGTGAAGGAAGATGCTTAAGCAACTGTTGCTGGCAGGCTTTGGCGGCCAGGGCATACTGGCGATGGGCCAGCTTCTGGCATATGCCGGGATGCTGGAAGGCAAGGAGGTGGCCTGGATTCCTTCCTACGGCGCCGAAATGAGGGGCGGCACGGCCAACTGTTCCGTGACGATCTCTTCGGCCCCCATCAGTTCACCCCTGGTCAACGAACCCGATATCGTTGTGGCCATGAACTTACCGTCGCTTGATAAGTTTGAACCGGTCATCAAACCGGGCGGGCTGCTGTTCATCAATTCCAACCTGGTTACGCGCGACGCCAGGCGCCGCGACATCAAACCATATTATGTCCCGGCCAACGAACTGGCCGGCATGCTGGGCGAACCCCGCGCGGCGAATATAATAGTCCTGGGGGCGCTTTTGGAAGCAGAGCCCCTGGTAAGGCCGGTTTCCGTAATCGAATCGTTGAAGAAAGTGCTGCCGGTCAACAAACACCACTTGCTGACGCTGAATGAAAGAGCGCTGGAGATCGGGGCCAACCTGATCAAACAGGGCAAAAAGGCGGCCAGCGCAAGCCAGGCAGGTTGATACAAAAAAAGAAGAAGCGCGGCGTTCCCGCCGCGCTTCTAAGTTCGGTGTCCGCCCGCAAGAGTGATTCTCTATGGGCTGAAAATCAGCGGCCGAAAAGATCTTTGATTTTGCTGAAGAAGCTGCGGTCTCCCGGAAGCGCGGCGGTTCCCGCCTCGGGGTTGAGGAAGCGTTCAACCAGGGAATTGACGCAGCGAGCCGCCAGCGTGTCGGGGTATTCCAGAAGGAATGGTTTAAGCCGGCGGTTGGCCCTCGGCACGGCAGGGTCTTCCAGGATATAACCCAGGCAGGAAAGGCGGAGACTTAAAAAACGGTTGACGACCTGGACCATCTTATTCGATATGTCCTGGTATTCCCTGACGGTTTCCACCCTGTTCAGCACGAGCTGCGGAAAAGTGCCGAGACGGTGTTCATCGAGCACCTTCATCATGGCATAAGCATCGGTAATGGAATGGGGTTCCGGAGTGGTGACAATAATGATGTTGTCGGCAGCGAGCACGAAGTTTATGACGTTTTTACCCAGGCCCGAACCTGTGTCGATGAGGATAATATCCGCGTACTGCTCAAGGGACTGGAGGCTGGAAATAAGGCGGTGAAACTCCCATTCTTCCAGGTTTGCCAGGTGCTGCAGCCCCGAACCGCCCGGTATCAAGTGAATGCCGCCCGGCCCTTCCATTATGATTTCCAGCATTTCCTTTTCCTTTTTGATGATGTGGGTAAGGTTATATTTGGGCTGCAGGTTTAAAAGGACATCAACATTAGCCGTTCCAAGGTCCGCGTCAATGATGAAGACGCGCTGCCCTTTTTGGGCCAGGCCGATGGCAAAGTTGATGGTGAAAGTGGTCTTGCCCACGCCGCCTTTGCCGCTGGTAATGGTAACCACTCTTGGCCGCTGCTTTTTACGGCTGTGCAGGTAATAGGGAAGCTGCAGCGAGAGGTAGGGACGTGGTTGAAAACCGCGGCCCGTCACTTCGGAAACGAAAGTGAGGTTGCTGCCAGCGCAGGTAACTTCAACCGGTGTTCCTGTGCTTATCAGCGCGAGTTTGCCCTGGTAGGCGGGCATGGTAATGGTTATCGACCTTTCCTGGACGGATATGACGTCTGACGTATAGAGCTCGCGGTAGAGAGGCGAAATGACCCTCAATTTAAGAGGTGTTCCAGGCGCTAGCGTTAGGTCATTCTCTGGCAAGGCTATCCCTCCCCTGATTTCTCTCTCTTTAATTCTACATTTTTTTGATACTTTCCTGCGTTTCTCCAAAAAACCGGCAGTAATTGCGATGCTCGGGGAACTAGGCAACACAAGCGCTAAAAGGGACGCAAAAAGAAAAATGCAAAAAAAGATGTTTCATCTGACTAGTTTATGTCTATATAAGTCAGCATTTTGCTGATTTTTTTGATATATTTTTTTATAACTTCGGTTAACACCCCCGACTTCGAGTTGAGAGGCAAAAATCCGCCGTTTTGAGAGCCACAATCCTTAAAGGATTATAATGCGTGCGCCTCCAAGAAATTAGAAGTCTGCCAACAACTTAAATAAAAAACCTGTTGCTGATCGTTCCGAAAGGGTATTATATAGAATTGAAGGCTCACAATGGAGGTGGTAGCTATGCCCGCTTACGATTTGCGCTGTCTGAGTTGCGGGAACGAGTTCACCAGGCGGCTAAGCGTTTCGGAAAGAAAAGAAGCGGTCTGCGAAAAATGCGGCAGCAAAAAGCTTGAGCAGTTGTTCAGGCGGTGTAACATTTTGGGAAGCAAGGGCGGTATTTCTCCGGAACCTGCGGGAGCCGGTCCGTCTTGCGGGGGAAGCTGCAGCGGCTGCGCAGGGTGTTCATAAACCCGCATGTCTTCCCTGGCTGGCGCTGTTTTTGCCCAAAAAGGACGAACTTTTTTGGGGATAAGCGAAGGGATTTTGACTGTTCGCGCCGAAAATTAGATATAAACAGCAGACCGTGGAGAAAGGCGCGAAAACAAAATGCTTACAAGACGCCAGTTCCTGGCTGGTTTGGGAGCCGTTATCGTAACAACTCTTTTACCCCTGGCGTGGGGTGATCGAAAAGCCTTACCCAAAGACGGCCGGCCGGAGCCGAAAACGCACCCCGAACTGATACCAGAATGCGATTGGGTCCTCGACAATGTCACGATTGTTGACGGTACGGGTAAACCCGGTTTCAGGGGCAAGGTCGGAGTAAAAGGAGAGCATATCACTGCCGCCGGTGATTTTATCACTCCTGAGGGCTGCAAAGTGGTTGACGGTGCGGGGCTTACGGTTGCTCCGGGGTTTATTGATATACACACCCATACCGAGGACTATATTTACAGCGGTCAAAGCACGGCTCCCTTTTTGTCGCAGGGGGTAACGACCCATATTGGCGGCAACTGCGGGAGATCACCCCGGGATATAGAAGGGTATCTGAAAACAATAAAGCGGCCGGCGATAAACTACGGGCTGCTTGTCGGCTACAGGGCTCTGCGTGAAACGGCAATGGGCCCGCATGTCAATCAAAGGACCTCCCCCGGGGAACTGGTAAAAATGCAGGAGCTTTTGGCTCAGGCCATGCGAGGCGGGGCCCTTGGTTTTTCAACCGGCCTGGAATACTCGCCGCAGCACTTGGCCACGACTGACGAGCTGGTTGAACTATGCGCGGTTGTCAGAGAATACGGCGGCTTTTACGCCACTCATATCCGCAGCGAATACAACCGGGTTCTGCCGGCCCTGGAGGAAGCCATTGAAATAGGCATGCGGGCCGGGATTCCCGTACAATACAGCCACATCAAGGCCGGCTACCGGGAAAACTGGGATAAGTTCGCCCGCCTGCTTGGCATGCTGGAGGAAGGAAGGAATTCCGGTGTGGATATTACGGCGGATGTTTATCCTTACACCTTTTCCAGCATGGATATAGGGACAAACCCGCTGCGGCATTCCATAAGCGAAGAAAACATGGAAGCGGCCGTGGCCCACCCGCTTGTCTTCATTGCCAGCGATTCCGGAATTTATGAAGGCGGCCGGGCCAGCCACCCGCGGACGTATGGCAGCCACCCGCGCGTTTTGGGGAGGCTGGTGAGGGAAAAGAGACTTCTTTCCCTGGAGAAAGCGATAGCTAAAATGACATCGCAGCCGGCGAAAAGATTAAAATTAAGCGACAGGGGCCTGATCAGCCCCGGTTGCAAAGCGGACCTGGTCCTGTTTGATCCCCAGATTATCAGGGATAGGGCTACTCCCGAAAACCCGGCTGTTTTTTCCGAGGGTGTTCGACAGGTATGGGTTAACGGTTCGCTGGCCTGGTCGGGGGGGCCGGAAGTTGAAAGCAGCAACGGTCAGGCTGTTTTGTACCGGAGATAAGAATGATGAATAAAAACCGGGAAGGGATCGTCTTTTGGACGATTTCTTTTTCTTTTTGACAGGACCAGGCACAGAATGACGATTGCTGGAGGAAAACGGGGGAAAATAACTAAAGGATTAGAGGATTTTTTAGCGAAGAATTCTTCAAAACAGCTTGGAGCGTGAGATGGTTGCAACTCATAAAAGCGGGTCTTGTTGAGCCGGTTCCGGGTCATTTTTGCGGGGCGCTTGGCGGGGAAACCTTCCATAAGTCCTATGTTTCGCTGGACAGGCTGGAAGGAATGTGCCGGCTGATCATTTTATGGAAAAACCGCGCGCGCCAAAGAGAATTTAAAATGCACAGCTTTGTGCTGCGTTTCAATCATGAAGGCATCAGTGAGCACCGGATCGAAACAATACGAGGATCCGGCAGGGAAACGGATTTGAATACTAATTTGAAAGAATATGTCCCTGTCACCTTGCTGGAAGCGGCTGCCCTGGTCCAGGACGCTTACCGGCAAAACCTGCGGTTCAATACATGCCCGGCGGGAGGGATTAATCGAAACTTTTTTTTGCTGGAATATGATACCGGGGGAGTTGACCGGTCCAGGCTTCTTGACAAGTTATCAGCCGCGCGGCTTACGCCCGGCATGTTTGTCCATGTTTATCTTGCCGCCTTCAGAAGGATGGATAACGGGCTTCTTTATGACTTCTCCAGTGAACAACGAAGACGCCAGCTTGGACCGAGGGAGGACTTCCTCCTTGATTACGGCGAGGAATACCGGAGCTTCACATTTCTCAAAACAGGAATAGCCGGGTTTGAAATTAAAGAGGAGACAGGCTTCGTTAAAACATTTGCGGTGATCATCACCCCGCAGGAGGATATTGTTAAAATCACCTTTAACATGCGTTTGCTTATCAGCGGGGAACGTTTTCTCGTTGATCTTTTTGAAGAGGAAAGCCGCCGGGGAATGACCGGAGATGATCCGGAAAACCCTTTCAATTATGAAGTCTTTTGTTCAATTTACAGCGTATCCGGAATGGACTCTCTGAAACGCTGGCTGGACAGCGACCCGAAATTCTTTTTAAGCGGTGAACAGCACAATTTTTTAAGTTATAAACGACTTGACGGCGGTGGCAGCGCCTGCCGTGGATTCGACATAACCGATAGGATTAACTGCGAGGCAATCCTGAGCCAGGATGAAATGGTAGTATTTGCCAAGAATTCACAAAACCTGGTTCAATTAGAAAAACTGGCCGCTGTACAGCTTTGCGGCGCTGTTAAACTGCGCAGCAAATACCACCTGCCGGTACAGTTCTTGTACGAGCATATTTATAACAGGGAGCCAGGTAGAAAACTCGTTTCTGAGGGGAGAAGCGGCTGGCGAAAATACCGGGCGGTTTCCGCCCTGGTTTACCTTGGCGATTGCCCTGTTTTACCGGAGTGGTTCCGGCAGCAGGCGAAAATTAAAATGGCGCTGGGTGAAGGGACCTGGTATTACTTTGGCCAAGAGGGACATTCTGGAATCCGCGAATACTATTTATCCGGCAGCTGGCTGGTTTTATACGCTTACAGAGGCAAGCTTTTAGACGAGGTTGAGCGCCTGCAAAAAGATTTGCGGCAAAGATTTGTCGTGTATGATTACGAAATAGAGAATTATTATGACCTCTTTAACCCCCCCCTCAGCGGGCAAAAAAAATGGCTTATTTACGGGATGGTCCAAAAGTTTTGCCGGGAGAAGCGACTGCTGACCAAAATAGCTTTCATACCGTCTTTGAAGGAAGTGGTAAAAAAAATGGGCGGTGTTGTTAAGACCGCCCATGGAAAACATCGTTGAATTAATACTCGCTTTTCCAATATTAGGGCCTGGCAGCAGGCTGAGTATTAGAAGCGGCTGGCTTTTCCAGCGGCTTGTATTCACTGGCAAAATAAAAATGCGGGAGCTCGTGCACGGCGGGAATTGTTTGTTCATCCACTTTGGTTAAAAGTGGATAGGCGTTGAAAAGGGCCAGGTTGTCCATAATCCCCCCTGGAATGGTGAGGCCTTTTTCCAGGTTGTTGGGTTCACCGATTGCCCGGATGATAATAGGATATTCCAGTTTAATGTTATCAACGGTTATGGACATGGAGTGCGAGTCTTCGGTGTAAAAAATTGCGGTGCTGCTGGTGATCCGGCAGTCATTGACGGAAATGGCCTCCGCCCCGGCCGCCCACAGTTCATTTACTATGTGAATGATGTCGATGTACAAAATGGGGAGGTGTTTTTCAATGAGTATCTGCAACCCGGGGCCTCTCAACTCGATTGTTCCGTTAACCATTTTCATTTTGGTCAATTCTTCTTTAAGGCTTTCCACGAGTTTTTTCTCATCGCGGTCGCTTTCTGCCTGCGCGCGCAGCTTGCTGTTGAGGTCAATCAGCTCTATTGCCAGTTTTTGTCTTTTTTCCGAAAGGTCGCGGACCATGGCGATCAGGTTTTCCGTCCTCTGCATTGAAAGGTCGCTGGCAAAACGGTTTTGGGCCTGAAACTGCAAGGAAAGAAGGATGCCGATGAGAATAAAGACCACTGTCATGGGAACGGACCAGCGCTGCCTGGTCATGGCTGTTCACCCCTGCTGTGGTATTTTTTATTGCGGTAGTTCAGTAGCAGCTTGTGCCGTATGCCGGCCAGATTCTGAAAAAGGCGTACGCCGAAAGCAAAAACAGCGGCGTAATAAAGATCGACTCCCAGCCGGTCTCCCAGGTAAGCCAGGAGCGCGGCAAGAAGGGCGTTGGTAAAGAAACCCGTCAGCAGAACAGTGCCGTCGAAAAGGTCTTCCATGATGGCGCGGATTCCGCCAAATACGGAGTCCAACGACGCCAGCACGGCGATTGACATGTATTTAACATAGGTGACAGGCACTTGAAAGGTGAGAGCAGAGCCGATCAAAACACCAATAATAAGTCCCAAAACGGGCAGAAGCCACATTTTCTATTCCTCCTTAACAGGTCGGGCATGAACAAACTGCAGGCCGCTTTTGTAAGCTGGTATAATTACTTCATCCATTTCCTTAAGGGTAACCGGGAAGTTGGCAGATCTCAAAACATCAAGCTGCCCATTGTTTACAATTTCGCCCAGGTGCCTGGGGCTTCCGATGGCGCTTATTTCAAAAGGCGGAGCTATCCGTGTCGTGTTGACCAAAATAACATTGCCGACACAGCGTATTTCGGAAGTGGTGATCAGGCGCTGGCCGTTTATGGCGATGGCTTCCGCGCCGCCCACTTTCAGTTCGCTGACAAGGTTAAGGATATTTTCATAATGAACGATGTACTTATTGGGGTCGTCCTGGGGGTTGGCTTTTAAACCCTCTTTGTTGTCCGCCACTGTGATGACGATTCCCTTGCCGGCGACGGGTGTGAGCCCAGCCCTGACCCTTGCTTCCTTCAATTGTTCCTGGAGTTCTTTGGATTTTCCCCTAAACGGCAGGTTCTGGTTTTGGAGTTCTGTAAGATCGTTGCGTGTTTTTTCAATCATGTTCTCCTGGTTCTTGATTTCTTCCTCCAAATCCTTAATAATCATAACCAGGTTGGTGTTTTTTTGGCTGAGAGGGTTTGTGTTCGTGTTGTTGGCCTGCAGTTTTAATTGGAAGGAGAGAAAGAGCCCGGAAACAATACAGACGATCGTAACCGGAACAAGCCATTTTCGTATCATGCGAACTCCTCCTCTCCTGGTCTTATCATCACATTATATCATATTGAAAGATTTATGACCGAAAATATTAAATGCTTTGCATAACAAAAATATCCTTTTCACCTGTGAGAAGTTTTGTTCTAAAATAGTACTATATGAGTAGAAGGAAAACACTCATGGAAAATAATACCACAAAATAAAAAAAAATACTATAATAAAAATACAGCTGGAATTAACCTTTCTGGGAGTAAAAAAATGCTCTGGCAGCGGGACAAAAAAGGATTCCGGCGGTGAGTTGTCGAAGATAGATTCAGTAAACTAATTACCATTGCGCCTTAAGGAGGATAGCCCTTTGTGGAAGCAGGAACTTGAAGCGTTTAACATTATTAGTCTTATCGATATTCTCATAGTTGCCTATGTTATCTTCAAAGCGATGATGATTATTAAGGGTACGAGGGCTGTCCAGCTAATCAAGGGACTCGCCGTTTTAATCATGGCCTCTTTGATAAGCAACTGGTTGGGATTTAGAACCGTTGCCTGGATTCTTGCTCAACTGCAGACCGTCCTGGTTGTGGCCATACCTGTGGTTTTTCAGCCTGAGCTGCGCCGGGTTTTGGAACAGCTAGGCAGGGGTAAATTTTTTGCCCGTCCTATGGCGATGTTGAACCAGGAGGCACTGGAAAACCTGATCAATGAAGTTGTCCGGGCGGTCAGAATCCTGTCCAAGAACAGCATAGGAGCCCTCATAATACTGGAGAGGGAAACGGGTGTCAATGATTTTGTAGAGACCGGCATCAAAATCGACGGGCTTGTATCAGCTGAGTTTCTGGTAAACATCTTTATTCCCAAGAGCCCGCTCCACGACGGGGCCGTTGTCGTGCGCGGCGACCGGATAATTGCGGCGGGGTGCTTTTTGCCCCTGTCGGAGAACCCAAATTTGAGCAAGGAACTCGGCACGAGGCACAGGGCCGGCCTGGGTCTGACCGAGCAGTCAGATGCCATAGCCGTCATTGTTTCGGAAGAGACCGGTGTCATTTCGGTTGCCGAAGAGGGAAGGCTTACCCGCTACCTGGACGAAAACACGCTTAAGGAAATCTTGAACAAACGGCTCCAGGTCAAAAACTCTTCAACCATGTCACTGTTCAACTGGAGGTCATGATATGTATCACTTGCTCAAAAAAGACCTGGCATACAAAATTGCGGCAGTTTTCTTAGCCTTCCTGCTGTGGTTTTATGTCACCAATCTCCAGAATCCGACTATTGACAGGACATTAACCGTGCCCCTGTCTTACCAGGGTTTGAAGGAGGGTCTTGTTACCAGCGAAAGAACGCAGTCCATCGATATAAAAATAAAGGGACCACGCTCAGTAATAAACCCGTTGACACCCAAAGACATCAGGGCCCTGGTGGATTTGAGCCAGGCCAAGCTGGGCGAGTCGAGTTTCAGCATCGACCTGTCGCTTCCCCCTGGGGTTCAGTTGGTCAGCATAAAACCTGCCAGCATACAGCTCCAGATAGACGCGGTGCTGGAAAGGCAGCTGGCCATCAAAGTAAAGACCATTAATGCTGCGGCGCCCGGTTATTCCAGCTATACGCCGGTTATCACCCCGTCCCGCGTGGTGGTCAAGGGTGCGCAGCAGGTGCTGGAAAGCCTGGATGCGGCCCAGGTGACGATTGACCTTAACCAGACCAGGGAAAACTTGCTTCTGAACCTGCCGGTAAACCTGGTTGACAAAAACGGCAACACCGTTCCCGAATACTCATTGGAAATAAACCCGAAGACCGTTCAGGTGTTCGTGCCGGTAATCCAGAACATTCCCACTAAAACCGTGCCAATCAAGCCTTCGCTGGTAGGTACGCCCAAGCAAGATTGGCGCGTGGCCAGGGTTGTTCTTGAACCTGAAACTGTAAAAATTACGGGACCCTATGAAAGACTGTCAAAAATCGATCATGTTTTAACCGGTCCGATTGACATCACCGGTATCCAGGAAGACTTAATGATCCAGGTGGCGCTTACGACGCCGGAAGGCGTCAGCTTGCTGTACGAGCCTGCTGTTAAGGTTCTGGTACAAGTGGAACAAGGACCTGTCACCAGGGATATTAAGGGAGTACCCGTCACGGCCGTAAACGTTCCGGCCGGCAGCAAAGCCGAACTGAAGCCCGGAAAAATAGACCTGACCATCCAGGGGGCCAGAAAAGAGATTGAAAACTTAAGCGATAAGGATATCAAGGCAATGGTCGATCTGGCTGACCTCAAGCAGGATGTTTACCAGCTTGAAGTAAAAATAGAGATCCCCAGCATCATTCAGGTGTTAAAAGTTGACCCCAGCAAGGTTGAAGTAAAAATCGCGCCGGCAAACTGACCTGGGAAAGGAGCGGCTGGCATGGCCAAACTGTTCGGTACAGACGGGGTGAGGGGACTGGCTAACGGGGATTTGACTCCGGAACTTGCTTTCAATTTGGGAAGGGCTGCCGGCACTCTTTTGAAGAAAGACGGTTGTCGTTCTGCCGTGGTGGTGGGAAGAGATCCCCGGCTTTCCGGTCCCATGCTGGAAGGCGCTTTGACCGCTGGCCTTTGCTCAGCGGGAGTCGATGTCCTGCTGGCTGGTGTAATACCGACACCTGCTGTGGCTTACCTGGCCAGGGCACTTAATACTTCCGCGGGCGTGGTCATATCTGCTTCCCACAATCCCGCACCCGATAACGGGATTAAATTCTTTAACGACCAGGGATTCAAACTGGATGATGCCCTGGAAGAAAAGATTGAAAACCTCATTGCTGATGGTCTGGAAAGCCTTCCTCGCCCGACAGGCGCCGGGTTGGGAAGAGTTGTTCAGCTAGCCGACGCCCTGTGCCGCTATTCTTCTTTCTTGAAAAGCACGGTACCGGCCCTGGATTTGACCGGGCTCAGGATAGTGCTGGACTGCGCCAACGGCGCCGCCTCCGAGGTGGCTCCACGGCTGCTGCGGGAACTGGGGGCCCAGGTTATCAGCATTCATGACCGGCCCGACGGTCTCAACATCAACAGTTCCTGCGGTTCCACTCATCCCGAATCTCTGCAGGAAGCCGTGCTTAAATACAATGCCCACCTGGGGCTTGCTCACGACGGGGATGCCGACCGCCTTGTAGCCGTTGATGAAAACGGGCGGCTTGTAAACGGCGACCAGATCATGGTCATATGCGGGCTGGCCATGCAGGAAAAAGCCAGGCTCGGCGGCAAAGTTGTCGTTACCGTGATGAGCAACCTGGGTCTAAAACAGGCCTTTGCCCGCGCGGGTATCGAAGTGTACGAGACGAAGGTGGGAGACCGCTTTGTTCTCGAAAAAATGCTGGCAACGGGGGCGGTTTTAGGCGGCGAGCAGTCGGGGCATCTTATTTTTCTTGAACATTCCACCACCGGGGACGGCCTGCTCAGCGCCTTGCAGCTGCTCCAGGCGGTGAAAGATTCGGGGAAGAGCCTGAGCAGTCTGGCCGGACAGATGGAAAATTTGCCTCAAGTGCTGGTAAATGTGAAGGTCCGCGACAAGAACGGTTGGGAGCACAACAGGGCGGTGGAAACCGCTGTGCAGGACGGCCAAAAAGCCTTGGCAGGGAAAGGACGGCTGCTTGTCCGCGCTTCGGGTACGGAACCACTCATTCGGGTTATGGCTGAAGGACCGGACAGGATGGAGCTGAAGAGAATATGCGAGCGGGTGGCGGGCGTTATCGGGCGGGAACTGGGGAGTTAGCTGAAAGATGGAGCAAACCGGCCGCCCACGGCCTGTAATAACAGGCGTATTCGGGAGTGATAAATAATGAGTAATCAGGCTGGATTGGAAAAAGAGTCTCCGAGGTGTAAAATAATTATGTACGTGGGAACCGATATTGTAGAAATTAACCGCATCAGGAGTATTGTAAAGCGGTACCCCGGCTTTTATGACCGGGTCCTGACCGGCCGCGAAAAAGAGAGTGGCCTGGGAAGACGTGATCCGGTGCCCTTTTTATCGGGACGTTTTGCGGCCAAAGAGGCGGTCTTGAAATGCATTGGACTAGGAATAAGCAGGCTTTCTTTTCAGGACATGGAGATTATTCCCGATGAGGCGGGGGCGCCACATGTCTTTTTTTCCGAAAAGATGAAAAAAATACTGCAGGAACGGGGTATTGGTTCAATAAGCGTAAGCATATCCCACAGCCGTTATTATGCCACGGCTGTTGCAATCGGAGAGTGTCTGGACAGATGAGGCTGGTAACCGGAAGCGAAATGAAGAGGTTGGATGCCTGGGCCATTAATGAATGCGGCATCCCGGCCCTGCTCTTGATGGAGAACGCCGGTGGGGCGGTCGCAAACAAGGTAAAAAGCATCCTGGGCAACCTCCGCGGAAAACAGGTTATCGTTCTCGCCGGAAAGGGAAACAATGGAGGTGACGCCCTGGTGGCAGCCCGCCTTCTCCAGGAAATGGGGGCGGAGGTAAGGCTTTTTTTGCTTTATTCCCCCGAGCTTTTTAACGGGGCGGCGCTGGAAAACTGGCGGCTTTTGGAAAGGTTAGGGATTAAATATCACCTGCTCAATGATGAAAACAGCTTGTACCTCCTGAAACTGCGGTTAAACCAGTGCGACCTGGTAGTGGACGGTATTTACGGGACAGGTTTTCATGGTTCTCCTGAAAAGAGCGCAGCCCGGGTGATACAGGCGGTGAACGAAAGCGCCGCACCTGTTATTGCCATCGACATCCCGTCTGGGCTGGAGGCGGATACGGGAAGGGTTGGAGAAGCCTGTATCAAGGCTGATTACACGGTGACCTTCGCCTGGGCCAAGCGGGGTCTGGTCCTTTTCCCGGGGAGAATATACGTGGGAGAGCTGGAGGTTGCCTGTATTTCAATCCCGCAGCAAGGGTTGAAACAGCTGGAAAAAGAGGAGTACTACGTAGATGCGGCCTTGGCGAGAGGGAGTTTGCCGCCGCGCGACCGGGAAGGGCATAAAAACAGCTTCGGCCATGTTCTAGTCATTGCCGGATCGGCGGGAATGACAGGGGCTGCTTATTTAGCCTGCAAGGCGGGGCTGCGGGCCGGGGCGGGTATGGTGACCGCCTGCCTGCCCGGTTCGCTGGCCGGTTATTTCGACGCATCTCTTCCCGAGGTGATTACGAAGGGTGTTGTGGAAACAGAAGCAAGGACGATTGATTCCGCCGCGTGGCCGCAAATTGAACAATTGTTAAAGAACAAAAAATCGATTGTCTTTGGTCCTGGACTTACCACGGAACACGGTATAAGAGACATCCTGGAAAAGCTCCTGTCCAATACCAGCCTGCCGCTTGTTATTGACGCCGACGGTCTGAATGTCCTGTCAGGTGATCCGGAAACCCTCAAATCATCGTCGGGACCTGTTGTTTTGACGCCCCATCCTGGAGAAATGGCGAGGCTTATGGGAATACCGGCGGCAAAAGTCCAGGAAAACAGGGTGGAGACAGCCCGCGAGGCAGCGAGCCGCTTTAATGCTGTTGTTGTCTTGAAAGGGGCGGCTACAGTTACAGCGGAGCCGCAGGGAACCGTCTATATCAATTCGACGGGCGGCCCTGCCCTGGCCACGGCTGGTACCGGCGATGTGCTGGCGGGGGCGATCGGCGGATTGCTGGCCCAGGGACTTGAGCCGGCAAAAGCAGCTTTCCTAGGAGCGTATATCCACGGCCTGGCCGGGGATTTGGCCGCGCAAGAAAAGGGCATCCGCGGGGTAATTGCCAGTGATGTGCTGGAAAAGCTGCCCCTGGCGCTCAAGACCATCGAAAATGAGGATTGAAGAGAGAAAGAGGAGACGAAGCGATGCGAACGCGTCCAGTTTGGGCGGAGGTAGACTTAAACAATATTATTCACAACTACAACCAGGTGCGGCGCCTGGTTGGCTCAGCCATCCGGGTGATGGGAGTTGTTAAGGCCAACGCATACGGGCATGGGGCGGTTGAGGTCGCCTTTGCTTTGGATGAGGCGGGGGCTGATTGCTTTGGTGTGGCTATCATGAATGAAGCCGTCCAGTTGAGAGAGGCTGGAGTGAGAAAACCTGTCATGGTCCTGGGCTGGACGCCTGCCTGCGATTTTGAGCGAGCCTTGAAACACGAGATCACACTTACCATATTCTCCCTGGAGGAAGCTGAAGAATTATCGCGAATATCACTAAAAAACGATAAAAAAGCCTTCGTGCATATAAAAATAGATACCGGAATGGGTCGTCTCGGTTTTCGCCCGGACGAGCGCGGGTTGGAGGAAGCGGCAAGAGCAGCGCGTTTGCCCGGGCTGGAGGCGGAAGGTGTTTTTACGCACCTGGCCAGGGCAGATGAAGCTGATAAAACCTTTACCCGCTTGCAGGTGAACCTTTTTCAGGATTTCGTGCAGGAAATAGAAAAAAAGGCCGGTTTTAAATTTAAAATAAAACATGCGGCCAACAGCGCCGCAGTAATCGACCATCCAGAGGCCTATTTCGATATGGTGAGGCCAGGGATAATGCTTTACGGCCTTAAGCCTTCCAGCGAGGTTAACCTGGGAAAAGTGGAACTGCGCCAGGCCCTCTCACTGCGGGCTGGGGTTTCATTCGTAAAAGACGTTCCCGCCAACGTGCCCATCAGCTACGGGGGGCGGTACGTCACACCGGCAAGATCGGTTATCGCCAGCCTGCCGCTGGGTTATGCGGACGGCTATTCCCGCTTGCTTTCCGGCCGGGCCGAAGTGATCTGCAAAGGTCAGAGGCTGCCGGTCGTAGGAAGGATTTGCATGGACCAGTTGATGGTCAATGCCACGGCCCTGAAAACAGGGATAAAGCAGGGGGATGTGGTTACACTGCTTGGCGGTGATGGTGATGATTTCATTTCCGCTGATGAATTAGCACGAATTTTGGGTACTATAAATTATGAGGTAGTGTGCATGATTTCCAGCAGGGTTCCCAGAGTTTACCGCAGGTAATTCGCCTGGAACCATCCCTGTTGTATTGACGGTATATACTCCAAATATATATAATTAAATAGCAATGCGGATTGACCGGGTTATCCGGAGTACTCTTTTTAATTCTCTTAACGGGGGTGGATTCTTAAAATGGAGGAAAACAAGCGCATCATCGTCTGCCTGCCTGTAACGCTTCTGGAAGAAGTCGATCTCATGATCGGGCTTGAAAAAAAGAATCGCAGCGAGATTATCAGGGAGGCAATGCGCTTCTACCTGAAAGAAAAAAGAAGAATCCGCCTGAGAGAAGAGATGCGTAAAGGGTACCTGGAAATGGCCCAGCTTAATTTGCTTTTAGCGGAAGAAGCCTTCAACTGCGAGGAGGAAGCGCGTGTTTCAATTGAAAGCAAACTCATGGAGTGCTGCTGATGAGCATTAAAAGAGGCGATATTTTTTACGCGGACTTGAGTCCGGTGATAGGCTCCGAACAGGGCGGCGTCCGGCCGGTTTTGATCATACAAAACGACATAGGAAACCAGTACAGCCCGACCACCATTGTGGCCGCCATCACCAGCCAGGTTTCCAAGGCCAAACTTCCCACCCATGTGGAACTTGACAGGGAAACATGCGGCCTGGAAAAAGACTCCCTCGTTTTGACGGAACAGGTTCGGACAATTGACAAAAGGAGGCTGAGGGAGAAGGTTTCCTCGCTTGACGGGGAAACACTGCGCAGGGTGAACCAGGCGCTGGAAATCAGCCTGGGATTGGTGGAGCTGTGATTTGTGCCGTCTTACATAAAGATGTTTCGGAACGGGGCAAGCTCGTTCTTTTTTCATGTAGTATAAATATAATAAATAGAAATTGGCAGGCAATTGGTGCGGGAGGTGAGAGGATTGACCTGTTTGATTGGCATTACTTGCGGCTGGTGCGAGAGCGCAGCCAGGCATTATCTCCACAATGATTACACGCAGGCAGTTGAGGCGGCGGGCGGCGTGCCGGTCCTTATTCCCGCCGTTGACCCGAAAGCTGCCTCCTATTATTATGAGAGGCTGGACGGGATGATCTTTTCAGGCGGGGATGATGTTGACCCGGCATTTTTCGGGGAGGAACCGCAAAGGGGATTGGGAGAAATAACGCCCGCGAGGGACGCTTTTGAACTTGCTTTGGCTTCTTTGGTTCTGAAAGGGAACAAGCCGGCCCTGGGCATCTGCAGGGGAGCGCAGGTCCTGAATATTGCGGCGGGAGGCACGGTATACCAGGACCTTTCCGCTTTTTCCTCCTTGCAGCACAGCCAGCAGGCTCCCCGGTGGTATTCCACGCACCTGGTTGAAATTGCCGAAGGCAGCTGCCTCTTTGGCTTGCTGGGGAAAAAACAAATCAGGGTAAACAGTTTTCATCACCAGGGTTTAAAAGCGATCGGCGCGCAGCTGAGGCCCGTGGGCTGGAGCAGGGACGGGCTGGTTGAAGCGCTGGAAGCCTGCGATTCCAGCCGGTTTCTTCTTGGCGTTCAATGGCACCCGGAATGCTCCTGGGATAAGGATGAAAATTCCCGCATTCTTTTCAGATCCCTGGTGGAGAGGGCCCGGCTGCGTCTTTCAGCCGGAGAAAGGGGCGCAAAAAATGGAAGTTGACAAACTGGTCGAAGTCACAAGAGGAAAGATTGTGGAAAGCGTCCACCGCGGGGTGGCTGTCGTGGTCGATGCGGCCGGGAAAACTTTGTTTCACGCGGGAGACCCGTCTTATATCACCTATATTCGCTCAGCCGCCAAGCCCATGCAGGCCGTTCCCGTGGTGGAGAGCGGGGCGGCCAAGCGCTTTGGATTTACAACGGAAGAACTCGCGCTCATCATGTCCTCCCACAATGGGGAAGAAGAGCATGTCCGGGTGGGCATGCAGGTTATGGAAAAAATCGGGCTGGGACCGGAGCATCTGCGCTGCGGGACCCACCCGCCCTTGCACAAAAGAAGCGCCGGGGAACTTGAAAAAAAGGGGCAGGTTCCCACCGTATTCCACTGCACTTGTTCCGGCAAGCATGCCGGTATGCTGGCGCTGGCTCGTCATTTGGGTCTTTCGCTGCATGACTATTACCTGCCGGACCATCCTGTTCAAAAGCTGATGCTCCAGGCTGTGGCTGACTTTGCTTGCCTGAAGCCGGCAGAGATAATAACCGGTACCGACGGGTGCGGTGTTCCCGTCTTCGCCCTTTCTTTGGAGAGGATGGCTTTGGCCTATGCCCGCTGGGCAAAACCTTCCGGGTTCGGGCAAGAAAGAAAAGAGGCCTGCCTCACCTTGCAAAGGGCCATGACGAGCCATCCGTTTTTGCTTGCCGGCACGGGCCGGTTAGCCAGCGAGGTCATGAAAGTTACCGGGAACAAACTTGTTATGAAGGACGGCACAGAAGGAATTTTCTGCCTTGGTGTCCCCGGGAAAGGTTGGGGGATAGCCATAAAAGCGGAAGACGGTCACACGAGAGCCTTGGGACCTGTGGTGGTGGAAATACTGCGGCAGCTGGGGCTTATAACCGCTGGTGAATACGAGAGGCTGTTGCCTTATGCCCGGCAGCAGCTCAAGAATTACCGCGGCGAAAACGTCGGAGAGGTCAGGCCTGCTTTCACTCTCCAGGGATTATGAGACAGATATGGATAATCACTAGCGTTGCATAAAAAAGATTAACCAATTTACAATGCTATCGGGTCAAATGTCTAAATAACTAAATATGACATATTTGGTGTATACAACCAATAGGTTTTTAACCCCTGTGTCAAAGGAAGCAACCTTTTAAAGGTAGTCCTTATCCACATTTTGCCAAATATATGCTTGGTTACAGTATTACCGGATCATAGACCAGATCGTTGAAAAGATCTGTCTCGCCTGCCATCACCTGCCTCACAGTTGCTTGATAAATTGTTTCATGGTTCGTCCTTCGTCGGCCTCTTGAGCTTCGTTGAGGTACCCGGTAAAGCTTCTGGACGAAGGATTTGAAAGATTCGCAGAGACAGGTATGTAATAGTCTTTTAATTGTTAGTAATGGCCCTCTATAGCCCACTTTTAATTTCATTAGCATCAACAGACAGTAAGTGATGAGTGCTATGAATATCTGATTTTCCACCGCTTGCTCGCTTGTTCCATAAAAGTGTTTTACCCGAAGATGTTGTTTAATCCATTTGAAGAAGAGTTCTATTTGCCAACGATAGCGGTAAATGGCACTAATTTCTTCAGC
>JANLFJ010000010.1 GCA_024655825.1 Peptococcaceae bacterium
AGGATAAATCAATATTTTGTTAAGTATCAAATTTTAGTAATTACAGCGGCGATTAAGTCGCTGATTGATTACAACTATATTGTACTAGGAGGTGGCAATATCTGTATGTATAAAGAGGCAGCTGAATGGTTTAACATACCGTTTTTTTGGCCGGGTTTTTTCGTTATAGCTTGTTGCATCTATATGGATAGGTTAAGCCTGGTTTTCCCTTATTCTTATGTGATGTCTGATAATATATCAGGATTACAAAAAATAAACGCCATGATGCAAATAACGCAAAAGATAAACAGCGTTTTAGTATAATGTAATCAGCGATAAGCGGAAGGGAGGAAGAACCGCATGCCCAAAAAACTGGCCTGGCCCGCTTTGCTGATCATGCTTGCCTGCGCCTTGCTGCTCGGTTTTTCGACAGCGACAGCCGTCACGTATTACAAAACATACCCGGTGGCCAGGATTGTGCTGAACGGCAACGAGGTGGCCACCCCGGACGTGCCGGCGTTTATCATCGACGGGCGGGTTGTGGTTCCCCTGCGGGTTGTGGCGGAAGCCATGCAGGCCGAGGTGGAGTGGTCCGAAGGAACGCGGACCGTTACGATCACCAGGCCTGATCTTGTGCCCCCGCCGGCGAAGGATAAGATCAGTTTTTCCCCGATACAGCTGCGCGGCTACAACCCCAATTCCACCGAGGTGTCCGGCAGGGTGACGAACAACAACAGCAATTCGGTGCATATCAGATTCACTGTGAACTTCATTGAAGCGCGCGGACCGCTGGGGCACGTCCACGTCGAGCTGAAGTCGGCAAGCCCCGGCGAGGCCACGGAGTTTTATGCGCTGATCAAAGAAAACGTTCAAGCCTACGAGCGGATCGAAATAACCATCGACGAACTGGAGTGGACCTGATCAAACCGCCAGTTCACTTCCGAGGACATAAAAGCGAACAGGTCGACGGGGACCAAAACCCTTTCGTTAATGGACAGCCGCGTCGGGGCTTCAAAACGGGTTTTGTAGCCGTTGATGACCGCAAAGTCCCACCAGACCGAAACCTCCACTTTCCTTGGCCCTTTTTCAAAGGTGACCACGCCGATGTTGTTGCCGTCAACCGCGTAACCTGTTTTGTAACCGAGTTTTTCGGCGATGACCGCGGCCGGGACCAGCACGCTCCCGTCGGCGGCGTAGGGTTTATCCTGCCTGAACACCACCGGCTTGTTGTCGACAAGCACGTTGATTTTCAAGTCCTCCGGCCCGGTGAGGCCTTCCAGCAGGTACGGCTTGGGTATTACGCCGTAGTCCGCTTTCAGATCGCGGCTGACCAGCCCTTTCGGGCAAAATTCCCAGTATTCACCGGTTGCCTGGTACCCGGACCTGCTCCACTCATTGAGGACCTCTTCGCTGACGACGGTGTTCGGCGGCAGCCGTAGTTTGGCGGGGTCGCTGCCCTGCAGCCATTTTTTGGCTTCCTCCAGCGAGCCAAACGGCTTGGGAAGGCTGATGTCTTCCTGGATGTTCCATCTGATTTTGCCGTAGCTCAGGCTGCCCTTATAGTCCAGCCGGCCGGACAGGCCGCTGTATTCGTCGTAGATCCTGTGGATGGTCAGGCCGTCGGAGCTGAGCCTTTCTCCCAGCAGGACCCGGTAAGTCTGGCCGGGTATGACCCGGTAATCTCCCGGAATATCGGCCAGCGCGCCCTGGGCCGGAAGCAGCATGAGCATAAGGACCAGCAATAATATTCTTCTCATCGTTTTTACTCGCCTGCCTGATTTTAGTGCTACTGAATAATATTATAGTTTATCGCGGCATAAAGTTAAATAGCCGGCGGAAGGCGGAACGCTTTATTCCGGCCGAGCTTGCGGTAAAGGTGGGCTTGGGGTATAATTGAGCCAAAATATGGAATGAGAGGCTAAAACATGACCATAAATATAATTAAAGATATGATCATTCGAAAAGCAAGGGAAGTAATATCAGCAAGAGAAGAGGTCCTTTTTGCGTATTTGTTCGGTTCTTTAAGCAAAGGCACAGCCGGGAAAATGAGCGATGTGGATATTGCCGTATTTTTGGACCAAGACAAACATGCAGCAGCGGGTCTTTTCGGCTACCAAAGCGAGTTTTCGGTTGAGCTGGAGCGCCTCTTGCAGGAGCGGGTGGATCTGGTAATATTGAACTCAGCTCCCCTGGTGCTGCGATTCAAGATAATCAAGGATGGTCAACTGATGTTTTGCCGATCGGAAAGCGCCAGGCGAGCATTTCATGAACGGACAATCAGAGAATACCTCGATTTCAGGCCGTTTTTAAGGGCGCAAAATGACTGCCTGCGCAGGCGCCTGGCTGAAGGCACCTTTGGAGGGGGTAAATGTGGCGGACATTGAATTGATAAAAGAAAAACTGAAACAGCTTGACCGTTATTGCATGCAACTGAGCAAGTATCAGGGTGTGACAGCTGAAGAGTTGGAAACAGATCAAAGGAATGGCTGGGTTCAGAAATATTCTTGTTCATGAATATGCAAAAGTGGACATGAAGAAGGTGGCAGAAATTCTTAACCACAATTTTTTATGTTTTATACGATTTGCGGAATATGTGTTAAAATATGTCGAATAGAAATGCCTGTCTTTCTGTCTGTTACAACAGCGGCGAAAGCAGCCTGGCCGCCGATTCCAGCACGCGCCGCGGCAGCGACCGCTCCTTGAAGCTTTCCAGGTCCAGGGCGTGTGAATCCAGGAGGTCCCGGGCAAAATCCTCGTCCAGCCGTCGGGCGGTTTCCTTGTCGTAGACCAGGGCATTCACCTCAAAGTTCAACCGGAAACTGCGCTGGTCCATGTTGGCCGAACCGATCACGGAAAGCACCCCGTCCACCGTCAGGACCTTGCAGTGCATCAGGCCCTTCTGGTAAAGGTACACTTCCACCCCGGCCTCCATCAGCTCTTCCAGGTAGGACATAGCGGCGAGAAAGACGATCTGGTGATCCGTTCTGTCGGGCAAAAGGATCTTGACGTCCACCCCGCTCAAGGCCGCCGTCTTGAGGGCGGTGAGGATGCTTTCATTGGGTATGAAATAGGCCGAAGAAAGGTGGACCGATTTTTCGGCGGTGGCGATGGCGTAGTAATAGGCCTGCATGATCGACTCCCAGTGGGTGTCCGGCCCGCTGGAAGCAATCTGGACGATTTTGTTGCCGGGACGCTCGCCGGTGGGACAGGGAAATTTCTCTTCCAGCGACTCTTTGGTGATAAAGTACCAATCCAGCAGGAAAATGCGCTGGAGAAAACAGACGGCGTTCCCGCTGATCCGCAGGTGCGTGTCCCGCCAGTAGCCGATGCCCGGGTCGCGGCCCAGGTACTCGTCGCCGATGTTGGCGCCGCCCACGAAGCCGATCCGCCCGTCGACCACCAGTATCTTACGGTGGTTGCGGTAATTGATCCTGTTGTGCAGGATTGGGAAACGCACCGGGAAAAAGGGTTCTATTTTTATTCCCGCCTGTCTCAGGCTCTGCAGGTAAGACTCGCCCAGCTCGCGGGAACCCAGGGCGTCGTATATGACACGCACCTCAACCCCCTGCCGTGCTTTTGCCAGCAGGATTTCCATGAGCCGGCTGCCGATTTCGTCGCTCCGCAGGATATAAGTTTCAAGGTGGATATGCTCGCGTGCTGATTCCAGGGCTTCAAACATCGCGGAAAAAATCTGATCACCGTCGGTGAGGACCTGGACATCGTTGTACAGGGTAATAGGGGATTCGGCGGTGTTGATGATCAGGTTCATCAGTCTTTCCTTGGAAGCGGGCAACTTGCTGAAATCAGGGTTACTTTCAGGAATACTTTCCTCCAGGGGATAGATAAATTCACTCAGCCTTCTTTTTTTTGCGGTCAGCCGGCGTTTCCTGATTTGCCGGCCCACGGTCATGTACAGGACGAAACCCAGCACGGGCAGGAAAATGAGGACCAGGAGCCAGGCCAGGGTCCGGGCCGGGTCCCTTCTTTCCAGGATGATGACGATGGCGGTGAACACGACGAGGCAGGCCAGCAGCACGGTGATGGCATCGGTCGTCAGCTCCAGGTAGGGAGGGGCATTAACGTGTTTGAAGTAATTGAAAATGGCCTTGTACGCCGTGGTGATGATCAGCCCGTTGATGATCAGGAGGGTCAGGATGAAAAGAAAAACAACGGAAACGCCGGTTTTCTTCATAGGCCACTTTTCGCCTCGTTTCTGGACTGCGTTTCTTCCTCATTATGATTATGATCTATTTTAATCCTTTTCATTGGCCGGTGAAATAGATTTTCGACATCTTTCGGCCCGCCCAGGCGCAAAGAAATTGAAAAAATGGCCGGAAACGCGATTGACAACCTACCCGGCAGAGAAATAGAATGAAAATGTGTGCTGACCGACCGTTCGGTCAAAAGCCAGCAAGCAAGGAGGTCTTCAGGTGAATAACAGACTGGTAGTTTTGGCGGCGCTCGTTATGGCGTTTGGCCTGGCCGTATCCGGCTGCGGCCAGAAACCGGCCCAGCAGGCCGCTGGTGGCGTAAAAAAAATACCCGTGCGGGTGGAAACGGTGAAGAAGGACACGCTGAAAAAGACTATAAACCTAGGAGGGCTTTTGCAGCCCCAGGACCAGGTTTATTTGAGCGCGAAAAACCCTTCCTTGCGGGTACTGCGTGTGCCTGTCAGGGTGGGAGACGAGGTGGCCGCAGGGACCCCCCTGGTGGTCTTTGATTCGCGCGAGATTGACCTGCAGCTCGAGCAGGCCCGTCTCAACTACGAGCGAAACCAGCAGCTTTACGAGGCGGGAGCGGTTTCAAAGTCCCAGTTTGAGCAGGTTAAATTTACATACGAGAACCTGCTGCTCCAAAAGGAGGCCGCGGTGATTAGCAGTCCCTTCGCGGGGACGGTCGCCAGCGTGGAGGCCGTGGAAGGCCAGCTCGCAGGCGCCGGCTCACTGGTTTCGGTGGTCAACAGCGATAAGCTGAAACTCCAGGTGCAGGTCGGCGAGGCCAATATCGGCAGGCTGAAAAAAGGCGGGGAAATGACGGTCGCGGTGCCGGCTGCCGGCGGGGAATACAGGGGCCTCATCACCTCCATCGCGCCGCAGGCTGACAGCAGGACCAGGGCCTACCCGGTGACCCTGGAGATAACCAACGAAGACAAAGCGCTCAAGGGCGGCATGTACGGCGAAGTCCAGCTGGTCGTGGAGACCAGGGAGGACGTGGTGGTTGTTCCCCAGCAGGCCATCCTTGACCAGGGAGCGAAAAAAGTGGTCTACGTCGTGGAAAACGGCCAGGCCAGGATGAAGGAGGTCAGGGTTGGATTGACCCTGGGAGACAGGGCGGAAATCATCGAGGGGCTGCAGGCCGGGGAAGCGCTGGTCGTTGAGGGACAGTACGGCCTAAAGGACGGCAGCCCCGTTTCGGCCGAGACGGGGAGTGAACGGCGATGAAGCTTTCGGACGCATCGGTAAGAAGACCCGTCGCGGTCACCATGCTGTTTTTAATCATCATCCTGCTGGGCGCGGTATCGGTCAGCAAGCTGAACATGGACCTGCTGCCCGAATTGAACCTGCCCATGGCCTTGGCCATGACCACTTACGAAGGCGTGGGCCCGGAAGAGATCGAAAACCTGGTCACCCGGCCGATCGAAAGCGTGCTGGGCACGGTCAACGGCATCAAAAACATCAGCTCAACCTCCAGCCTGGGCCGCTCCATGGTCATGGTGGAGTTCGCCTGGGGCACGGACATGAACTTCGCCCTCAACCAGATGAGGGAAAAGCTGGACCTTATCGCCAATGTGCTGCCTTCCGATGCGGGCAAGACCACGTTGATCAAGATGGACCCCAATCTGATGCCGGTGGTGGTTTTGGGTTTTGGAGGCAGCCAGGACCTGGCCGTGCTGGATAAGCTGGCCGCCGATGTGGTCAAACCACGCCTGGAACGGGTCGAAGGGGTGGCTTCCGTGTCCGTGGAAGGCGGCGTGCAGAGGGAAATACGCGTGTCTGTCGTTCCCCAGCGTCTTCAGGCTTACGGCCTGAGCCTCGACCGGATCGTATCCTACCTGCGGGCGGAAAACCGCAACACCTCCGCGGGAACGGTGGAGGAAGGCCAGCGAGAGCACGTGCTCCGTGTCACCGGGGAATTTAGAGACGCGCAAGAGATCGAGAACCTCAAGATCCCCCTTTCCACAGGGGGTTATATCAGGCTGGGCGAACTCGCCAGGGTGGAAGACACCTTCAAGGAGAAGAGAAGCTTTGTTTACATGGACGGCGCGCCAGGCATCCAGATATCCATCCAGAAGCAGACGGACGCCAACACCGTAAAAGTGTCGGACGCCGTCTCCAAGGAACTGGAGGAGATCAAAAAGTACCTGCCGAAAGACGCGCAGATCAAAACAGGTTTTGATCAGGCCGAGTTTATCAGGCTCTCCATCCGCAACGTGACGAGGAACATCCTGGCCGGCTCCGTGCTGGCGGTGTTTGTGCTGCTGCTTTTTTTAAGAAACCTCCGCAGCACGCTCATTATCGGCACGGCCATCCCCATTTCCGTCATCGCCACCTTTATCCTCATGTTCTTCGGCGGCCTCACCCTGAACATGGTTTCCATGGGCGGCCTGGCCCTGGGGGTGGGGATGATGGTGGACAACGCCATTGTCATCCTGGAGAACATATACCGCCACCGCCGGGAAGGGTATTCGCGGGTTGAAGCGGCCACCAGGGGCTCAGGGGAGGTAGGGGTCGCCATTGTGGCCTCGACGCTCACTTCAATAGTGGTTTTCCTGCCGATCGTTTATGTCGAAGGCCTGGCTTCCCAGATTTTCCGGCCAATGGCCCTGACGGTGTCCTTTTCGCTCCTTTCCTCGCTGGCGGTGGCCCTTACCCTTGTCCCCATGCTTTCTTCCAAGATTTTAAAGGTCAACCACGCCGGGAAGGCCGGGGAAAACGGGAGCCCAAACGGCAGCGGCGGCGGGAACGGGCGTTTCGCCTTCTTTGCCAGGCTGGCCGACTTCTGGTACGGGATGATCGACAGCCTGGACGCGAAGTACCGCGTCGTCCTGCACTGGGCAATCAATAACAAAAAGAAAGTTGTCTTCCTGACCGCGGGTTTGCTGGCGGCGAGCCTGGCCCTAATTCCCGCGGTGGGCATGGAATTCATGCCCAAGCAGGACAGCGGCGAATACACGGTGAGCATCGCCCTCCCCAACGGCACGGCTTTGCGGGAGACGCAGCGCGTCACCGAACTGATGGTCGGTTACATCCACGAACTGCCGGAACACGAGTGGACCTTCTACGCCGTGGGCAGCGGCGGCGGGATGATCGGTTCCGCCTCCACCACGGAGCGCGCTTTTATCCGCGGCAGGCTGGTCGATAAAAGCAAGCGGCAGCGCGGCATCGACCAGATACTGGACGAACTGCGGCGAAAATGCGCCGGCATTCCTGGCGCCAGGATAAACATCAGCGCTGCGGACAGCAGCATGGGAGGCAGCGGGGCTCCCATCGAGATCAGGCTGACCGGCGACAACCTTGAAGTTCTGCGGGCCTTTTCCGAAGCGGTCGCCGCGCGCATAAAAACGGTGGATGGTGTCCGCGAAGCCAGGGCCAGTTTCGAGGAGGGTCGCCCCGAACTCCACATCAGGCTCAACCGGGAAAAGGCCGACCTTTACGGGATAAACGTCGCCCAGCTTTCCAGCCTGGTCGCCGCAACGGTCAACGGATCCACCGCCACCAAGCTGCGTTCCAAGGGCGAGGAGATCGACGTGACCGTCATCGTCGACGAGAAATACAGGAAAAACGTAAACGACCTGAAAATACTGACCGTGCCTTCTTCCACGGGCGCGCTTATTCCCCTGGGAGACGTGGCCGACTTCGAAACAACCACCGGCCCGACGAGCATCAGCCGGATCAACCAGTCCAGGCGGGTTTCGGTGACCGGGGACATTTCCGGCAGAGACTTAAAGAGCGTCATTACCGACATCCAGGCCGCGATCAGGGATATGAACGTTCCTCCCGGCATCCAGGTAATTTTCGGCGGTTCAAGCATGGACATGATGGAATCATTCCGCGACCTGGGCTTTGCCCTTATCCTGGCGATCATCCTGGTGTACATGATCCTGGCCTCGCAGTACGAGTCTCTGCTCTATCCTTTCGCCATAATGTTCGCCCTTCCTCCCACCGTCATCGGGGTCGTGTTCTCCCTGCTCGTAACCGGGCGGACCTTCAACGTTCCCGCCTTTATCGGGGTCATCATGCTGGCCGGGATCGTCGTCAACAACGCCATAGTCCTCGTCGACTACATCAACACCCTGCGCCGCCGCGACGGGCTGCCGCGCAAGGAGGCCATACTCAAAGCGGGGCCCACCAGGCTCAGGCCGATCCTCATGACAACCCTGACCACCATCCTGGGGCTGGTGCCTCTCGTCCTCGGCCTGGGAGAAGGGTCCGAGATGTCGGCTCCCATGGCTACGGCCGTTTTCGGCGGGCTGTCCTTTTCCACCCTGATCACCCTGGTCCTTGTACCCTGCATGTATATCATCCTGGAAGACGCCAAGAATAAACTGGCCGGCCGGTGGAGAAGGTTCCGCGGGGGCAAGGGCGCCGCGAGTGTTTCCGCTGCCGGGGGTGAACAGCGATGAGGGAAAGCGGCAGCCCGGCCAAGCAGGATTTGATTCTGAAGGCTGCGGCAGAGGTCTTTTCAACCAGGGGGTTTCACGGCGCCAGGATAGAAGAGATTGCCCGGCAGGCCGGGGTGGGCAAGGGCACCGTTTATGAATACTTCAAGAGCAAGGAACACCTTTTCAGCGAAACGCTGAAGGCGGGAATGGAGAAGTTCAATCAACGACTTTTGGAGGAGACCGGCAGGCACGATTGCGCCAGGGAGAAACTGGCCTCCTTTGCCCTGCTGCACATCCTGTTCGGGAAGCGGTACCGTTCCATGGCCAGGATGGCCATGCTGGGAACGCTGCCGCTCGACGAGTCGTTCCGCAAGCGGGTGCGGCAGCTCCACGCGCAGCGCCTGGAGATGATCGAGAATATTGTAAAAGAGGGCATTGCCGGCGGCGAAATAAGGCCGGTCGATCCCTTCCTGGCGGCCAACCTGTTCTACGGGGGAGTCGGCCTTATCGCCGGCCCCTTTGTCGAACTCGCTCCCGCTGAAATTGAAAGGTCGGTGGAGAGAATAATCGATTATTTTTTCAGGGGAATTGCAGCCCGAGATACAGAATTTGTCCCGCCTGTGGTATAATTCAAATAAACAGGGCGAGGTGATTGTTATACGCGCTTTAACTATTACCGGGAAAGAGGTGACGGGGTGTTACTGGGTGAGTTCAAGCAGGAGATCATGAGGCTGAACAACAAGGTGAACATGGAGATTTTCAGCCAGGGTTTGAGATGGCAGAAGGTCGAAATCATCGACGACAAGGTATTCATTATCGCTAATAACAAGCGCCTCCGGGGGCTTGACGCCTTGGACCCGGTGGACCGCCTGACCACCAAGTTGATCGACCTCGCGCTCATCCTGGAGTTCAAGGACCGCTTCATCAAGACGGTGGAAGAGGCGCTGAAAGTCAAGATTCTGGCTCACCTGAAAGACTACGACCCATATACGGAAATTTCCTTCAGTGTTACAATTTTCGAGAAAAAAGTGGATGAGTTGATAAAAGAAATAAAGTTATAAAAAAATATAAGATTTGCGCTTAATAAGCAGGAATTTTTATTTTCGTGTCGAATAGGATACAACGGAAAAAACCGAACAGCGCTGTAAGCTGGCTGAGGGAGCTCCCTAAAAAGAGAGCCCGATATGACCGCTGGTTAGTGGATGAAAGGCAATCAATCCTTTCATTGTACCGACCGGCGTTTTTTATTATCGGGAGAGCCCGAAACGACCGCTTACCCGTCCCCGGCGAAGGAGAGAAGGGTAGTTCCTTTTTTCCTCCGGCGGGCAGAGGGCAGGCGGTTTTTTGTTTAGGGGCAAAAATTTCGGGGCGGCCCGCCGGCCCTGCGGACCAAAGCCGGCTGCCGCGCTTTTCGCCAGGCTTGTCTCCAGAAAGGGGGTGATGGAAAAAAGAAGCTGACCGGTTTTTAAAGGATGCACAGAAAGTGAGGGAGTCGATTGTGAGCAAAAAAGTACTGGTCAAGGATTTAGTGGAAGCTCTGGACAAAATAACCGGGGGGAGGGTGCTGAAGTCCCCTGAGGATACGGCCGGCGGCAAAAATTTGTTTGTGGTGACCAAGTCCTCGAACATCCCCGGGAAAGCCGTCACCGAAACGCCCGGCCTGGTCTGCGGCAGCATGGAGATGGAGATCAAGAAAGCGGCTGTCATAATGACTCTTACCGAGAGCGCTATCGAACTGGCGGGCGCGACAGGTGTCGACGCCATCGTGGCGCATCACCCTATTGCCGATGCTGCCAATTCAGGCGGGGTCCTGCTGCGGACCTACCTTGGGCTCTACAAGGTGGCGGCGCTGGAATTGCACGAAGCTTTTCACGGGCTTCATCCGGGCATTGCCTACCTCCACGGTCACCGCGCCTACCATGTGGACATCAGGTACGGCGGCATTCCGGGCAATATCCTCTACGTCGGCGAGGCGCTTGCCGGGATTAAGACAGTGGGGGACATGCTGGAGCGCCTGAATACCCTCATGTCCGCCGAAGTGGAGGAAAGGATGCTCGAAAGCGAGCGGGAAATCAGGGGGTGCCGTGACATCCAGGAAACGAGCGTTTGCGCGAAAGGCGTCATCCTGGTCGGCAGGCCCGAAAACCCTGTCACCAAGGTCATTCACATCTTCCCGCACACGGGTTTCACCCCGGAACACCTGGAGAGCGTCGTCCGGGAACATCCAGGCGCGGATACTTTGCTGGCCACCATCAGCAGGGCATACCCCGGCAATCCCCTCATTGAAAAAGCCCGGCAGCTCGGACTGAATTTTATTTGCGGGAACTCGCACGCCCTGGAAATCATGGAAAACGGCCTGCCCCTGGCCTGGGCGATAAAGGCGCACCTGCCCGAACTGGAGGTTGTCCTCTTCCGGGAGAGAATGACCAGCGTTCCCCTCGAGTCGTTCGGCGGCAAAGAGCTCCAGGAATACGCGCGCGATATCTCCGCGAGATTTTTGTCAGGCAAAAAATAATCAAATAAAGAAAGGAGCAATGAAAGTGAGTACGGAAATCAAAACTGGTGAAAAGAAAATAAAGACGATCGAAATCGTGGGCCTCGTTTTGGTTGGCTTGTCTTTAGTCGGGCTGTTTTTCGCTCCCGGGTTTATCGCCGGCATCTTTGACGCCATGGTCAAAAGGGCCTTCCCCACGATTGTCCAGACCACCCTTACCGGCACGCTCGGCGTAGCCGTCATCATCAGCGTAATGGTCGGGCGCACCCTGGAACGACTGGGGTTTACCGACGCCCTGATGAGGCTCTTCCTTCCCCTGGCCAGGCTGATGAAGGTCAACTCCGCCGTCCTCATCCCCGCCATTTATAACATCCTTGGAGACATCAACGCCGCGGGAAGGATCGGGGGCCCTATCCTGGTTAAAGCCGGGGCCACCAAGGACGAGCAGAAAATCGCCATCTGCACCATGGTCCAATCGCAGCAGTCATTCTCCACTTTCATGTTCGGGCTGATCGCCCTGACGGCCGTGGGCGCCAAGGCCTTCCTGGTGATAGTCATCGCCGTGTTTTTACCGCTGGTCATTGTGCCCCCGCTGTTGAGGCTGACCATCTGGCGCAACACCAAAGCCGTGTCGCTGGAACAACTGCCCAGCTTTACGCCCACCACCGGCGCGCTGCCGACTCTCTTCGGCGCGACCCGGGAAGGCGCTGAAATCGTTTTCCTCCTGATCATCCCCGCTTTCGCCGTGATCTTCTCCCTGATCGGCGCTCTCGATTACCTCGGTATCTGGAAGCCCATCGAAAACGCGCTCACCTCGATGCTGTCGGCCCTGGCCATCGATCCCAAGTCGGGGATGGTCAGCATACTGGCTTCGCCGACCCTGGCCATGTCCCAGTTGAAAGACGTGGCCGCGACCATGCCGAAAAATTTGGTCATCGGGTCTTTCGTGCTGGCGGCTTCAGGGTTCCCGCTTTCCGTCATTTTCGGGCAGATCCCGGTCATCTGGTCCGGGGTTACCGATTTGTCCCACCGCGAGGCTATGGGCGCCGCCGTGCTGGGCGCGGTTATGAGGCTGCTCACCGCGGGCCTGGTTGCGCTCCTTCTGACACCGCTCCTGTCCTAGGTTGCGGCCGGGTCCGGAGGTGTCAGATTGAGTGGGGGGAGGCTTCGGCCTCCTCTTTTTTTCATTCAGGCGGCCTGTCAGGCTACCAGGTCACCCAGGGGGACGGTGAATTCGCCGCGCCTTTCCCAGTACACGCGGACGTCGGGCCGGGCCAGGGGGATGTCGAGGACACGACCGGCCAGGCTGACGCGGAGGCTGAAACCATGCTTCAATTCGGCCTGGTCAAGTATTTTATTGTTCGCCAGCTTCAGCTTGAGTCCCGGCAGATCCTCTTCGCGGATGGCGATGGCCCTGGCGGGTTCGGCCTCAAAGGGACCCAGGGCGACCTTGAGTTCGTGGACTGCCTTTCTCCCGGTGGCCGCCACGGTTTTATTGGGCCATATGTTACAATTGTAGTTGTAGACATCGGTTCCAATCGAGAGAGGAAGCAGGACATCGCCTGCGTAGAGTTCCATCCGGAAGCTGTGGTTGGGGGTAAGAAAGAGCGAGGTCTCCGTCACCAGTTCCAAACCTATTTCCATACTGCTGCACCTCCTTTCCTGGTTCGGGTGGAATAAATGTTATGCTGTTGCGGTGAAATTGGTGCATGGCTTTATTGGCGTTGACCACGACCGGGGCCAAAAAACCGGCGCCTGCCTGGAGGGAGATGAAGCCGCCCGCATGTTCATTGAAGCGGGGGAAGATGTGATTCATCATGGGCACGGAATAAGCCCCGACAAAGCTCAACTCATGGCTGAAAATGGGGTGGCCCTGGCGGTGACGCCTCATGCCGGGACAAGCAAAAAGCCGACCTCGCCGCAGGAAGTCTACGAGTTTTACAAAAAAGGGGTCAAGATAGCTGTGAAGTGTTGGTCTCAAAAAAATAAACAGGGCCAGGACCGCCCTGTTGTGGAATGAAAAAACCCATTGGAATCACTTGCAGGAGGAGTTTTGTTTCCGGCAAGTGATTTTTTTGTGGTAAATTGACAAAAAACATTTATTTTATGAAGGAATTATCAAACCACATATAGAAATAAAATATATGATATATTTTAAAGCGGAGGGGGACAACCCCTTTGACTTCAGTCATGTTGACAAGCGGGTGAGGAAAGTTGTTGAAGGGTATTCCCTGCATGATCATGCGCGGGGGAACAAGCAAGGGTCTTTTTTTCGCCGAGAAGGACCTGCCCCCGCCCGGCCCGGAGAGGGACCGGATGCTTTTGCGGGTGATGGGCAGCCCGGACGGCAGGCAGATTGACGGCCTGGGCGGCGCCGCGTCTGTCACCAGCAAGGTCGCAATCATCGCTCCTTCCGCGGCGGAAAACGCCGACGTAAACTACACGTTTGCCCAGGTGGCGGTGGACAAGGCGGTGGTCGATTACAAGGGCAACTGCGGCAATATCTCTTCGGCAGTCGGGCCTTACGCCATTGAGGCCGGTCTGGTAACGATCAGCGAACCGCGCACCGTGGTGAGGATCCTGAACACCAACACCAACAAGATCATCCATGCCGAAGTCCAGGTCAGAAGCGGGCAGGTTCTCTACGAGGGGGAATACAGGATCGACGGGGTGCCGGGAAGCGCGGCTCCCGTCAAACTCACGTTCTTTGACCCGGCCGGGTCCGTGACGGGTAAACTCCTGCCCACCGGAAACGCCGTTGACGTGCTCCGGGTGCCTGGAAGCGGGGAGATCGAGGTTTCCATAGTCGACGCGGCCAACCCGCTCGTCTTCGCCAGGGTGGAGGACGCCGGGCTTACTGGGTTGGAGCTTCCCGCGGAAATAGACTCATCGGAGGAAATCTTGCGGCGGATGGAGGCGATCCGGGCGGCTGCGGCCGTAAAGCTGGGCTTTGTCGCCAACGCGGAGGAAGCGGCCTTAAAATCGCCCGCCGTGCCGAAGATGACCCTGGTGACCCGGGCGAAGGCTTACGTCACCACGGAAGGGCGCCTGGTAAAGGAAGAGGAGATTGACCTCGTGGGGCGGATGATGTCCATGCAAAAAGCCCACAGGACCTACGCCCTGACGGGCGCGTTGTGCACCGCAGCGGCGGCGGCGGTCGAAGGGACGCTGGTTCAGGGACTGGTCTCCTTGCGCCTTGATGAGACGAGCCTCAGGATAGGGCACCCCGGCGGGGTCATCGAAGCGGGCGTGGAAACGGAGCGGCACCCGGGCGGGACGCGGCTGATTAGCGTGAGCGCTTACAGGACGGCGAGGCTGCTTATGAAGGGGACCGCTTATTACCTATAACAAATATAACGACAGGGTGGTGCAAACAGCGTGAGCAAATTCAAATACCTGCAGGTTGAAAGCCTGCCTGAGGCGTTTTCCATCCTCGACGAGTACGGGAAGTCGGCCGCTCTGCTGGCGGGCGGGACGGACCTGCTGATCAACATCAAAGAGGGTAAGATTATGCCGCGGGCCGTTATCCCTCTGAAGAGGATCAGGGCCCTGGCAGGCAGAATCACTCCTGAGAATGAAGGGCTGACCATCGGCGCGCTGGCAACTTTGAGCGAGGTGGCGGCGAACGAGACGGTCAGGGCCCGTTACACGGCTCTGGCCGAGGCGGCAGGCAAGATCGGCTCCAGGCAGGTCAGGAACTGGGCGACGATCGGCGGCAACATCTGCAACGCCTCGCCGGCTGCCGACACGGTACCCGCCCTTTTACTATTCGACGCGGAGATAAATATAACCGGGAAGCGCGGCCAACGCGCGGTACCCGCTGCTGCTTTCTTCCTGGGTCCCGGCAAAACCGACCTTAGAGAAGGCGAGATCGTTGAGTCGATCTTCCTGCCGGCCCCACCGCCGGAGTGCGGTTCTTGCTACCTGAAGCTCGGCCGGCGGGAAGGCGTTGACCTGGCCATTGTGGGGGCCGCCGCCCTGGTAAGCAGGGCGGGAGAGGTGCGGATAGCCGTCGGCGCCGCCGGCCCCACCGCTTTCAGGGCGACCGGAGCGGAAAAGCTGCTGGCCGGGAGGGCCGGCAGCGCGGAAGCCCTGGAAAAGGCCTTGCCGGAAGTTTCCGGCCAGGCACGGCCGATCACGGACATACGCGCGAGCAGGGAATACCGCCTGGCCATGGTTGAAGTCTTGACCAGGCGGGCCCTGGAAACAGCCGGGGACAGGCTCAAACAAAAGGAGTGAAGGAAGAATGGAGAGCACAAAAGTAATGGTGGAATTCACCCTGAACGGGAAAGCGCAAAAAGTGGCCGTCAAGCCCACGCACACCCTGCTGAAGGTTCTGCGCGACACTTTCGGCTTCAAAGGCACCAAGGCGAGCTGCGAAAAAGGGGAGTGCGGCGCGTGCACCGTGCTTTTGGACGGCAGGGCGGTCAATTCATGCCTGGTCCTGGCGCCGGAAGTTGACGGCCGCAGCGTGGTGACTATCGAGGATTTGAATAAAGATAATAAACTGGACCCCATCCAGGAAGCCTTCCTGGAGGAAGGAGCGGTGCAGTGCGGGTTCTGCACCCCGGGGATGATCATGGCGGCAAAGGCCCTGCTGGATGAAAACCCGGACCCGGAGGAAAGAGAAATAAAAGAGGCCCTGGCCGGCAACCTCTGCCGCTGCACGGGCTACACCAGGATAATCGGCGCTGTTTCCAAGGCGGCCCAGAAAAGAAAAGGAGCCGGCGCCGGCGAGCGATAAACCGGCAGTTGCCGCCGTGCGGCGGCGCGGCTTAAATCTGGAGAACGGGGTGGTGTTTATGAAATACATTGGCAAAGACGTGCCGCGGGTGGACGCGGTAAAAAAGGTCACCGGCAGCTTGAGGTTTGCCGTGGACGAAGGAGTAAACGGGATGCTGCACTGCAAGATCCTGCGCTCTAAGGTTGCCAGGGCCGTGGATTTGAAAATAGACACTGGTCCGGCCCGCGAGGTCCCGGGCGTCTACGCGGTGCTGGCCGGGGAAGACCTGCCGCAGCCGGTCCCGCGTTTCGGCCCGGTTTTGGCCGACTTCCCGCTGCTGGCGGACAAGGAGATTAAGTTCCACGGCCAGCCGCTGGCAGTGGTCCTGGCGGAGGACGAAGATGTTTGCGCGGCCGCGCTCCGGCTGATCAGGGTGGAATGCCGGGAACTGCCCGCCGTGACAAGCATCGAAGAAGCTTTGAAACCAGGGGCTCCCCTGGTTAACGCCGGGTCCAATGTCTTCAGCGAGTACAATTACGGCTGGGGCGACGTGGAGGGCAGCAGGAGCGAGTGCGCCTGCGAGCTTGAAAACGAGTACACCTTTCCCATGGTCCACCATTTTGCTCTGGAACGGTACTCGTGCCTGGCAATCCCTCTGGTCGACGGCGGCGTGGAAATAAGGACGCCCATCCAGAACCCCTTTATCCTGCGCCGGGTTGTCGCCGCCTGCCTGGGCCTGGAATACTCCAAGGTTCGGGTTGTGGCCACTGATATTGGCGGCGGGTTCGGCGGGAAAGGCTACGCCAAAATAGAACCGCTGGCGGCCTACCTGGCCCTGCGGACCGGCAGGCCCGTAAAGATCCTGCTTTCCACCGAAGAAGGCTTCTTCGCGGCGCGCCGCCTTTCTTCCCGCGTCAGGCTGAGGACGGGTTTTGACCGGGATGGGAAGATCATCTACCAGGACATCCTCGCCGATTACGCGATGGGGGCTTTCGTTGACGCGGCTCCCCGCATCGTCGCCAAGGCCTCCTTCCTGGCCTGCGGTCCTTACCGGACTCCTCATGCCCGCATCAGGGCAAGGGCCATCTACACCAACACCACGCCGGCCACGGCCTTCAGGGGATTCGGCATGCCCCAGCTGACCTGGGCCCTGGAGTCGCAAATGAACGAAGCGGCCGCCAGGCTGGGTATTGATCCTCTCCGGCTCAGGTTTATTAACCTGCCGCGCAAGGGCGAGGTCCTGATCCCCGGGGACACGCCGGTGGACGGGGACTGGCACGAAGGGCTGGCCAGGGCGGCCGAACTGATCGGTTGGGACAAGAAAGAGGAAGAGAAAAAGGAAAAAAACACGGGGCTGGGGATTGCCATCGGGATTAAAAACCCCATCCCGTCGAGTGTGTCCCACGCGCTTGTCAAGCTGCACTCCGACGGCAGCGCCACGGTGGCCGTGGGCACAACGGAGATGGGCCAGGGTGCAAGGACGGTGATGGCCCAGTTTGCCGCGGAAACCCTGGGCATCCCCCTGGAACGTGTCCATGTGGTGATGGGGGATACCCTGGCCGCTCCTTTTGACCTCTCGACAGCCGCCAGCAGGTCTTCCATCACCATGGGCCATGCCGTGGTAAGGGCCTGCCGGGACATCCTGGAACAGGTGAAGGAAATGGCGGCCGGGCTCGCTTCCCAAAAACCGGAAGCCGTGGTGATCGAAGAGGGAGTGGTGAAGGCCGGCGAGGTGAAGATGACTTACGCCGAACTCCTGGCCGCCTGTTACGGGCCGGCCATGGGAGAAGTGGTCGGCCGGGGGATTTACCAGGGCAAAAAGGCGCCCGGGCACCCGCTCGGCGGGCTGACCGATTTCTGGGAAGTCGTGTTCTGCGCGGCAAAAGTCAGGGTGGACAGGGAAACCGGCAAGGTCTCCGTCCTCAAACTGGTCAATGTCAGCGACATCGGAAAAGCGGTCAACCCCCTCCAGGCCAAAGGGCAGGAAGAAGGCGGGGCCGTCATGGGGATAGGGCACACCCTGATGGAACAGATGGTCTACGATGAACACCATTTGCTGGTCAACGGGAGCGCCCTGGATTACAGGATCCCGACCGCCCTGGACATACCGGAGGAGATCAAGTGCGCGTTCGTTGAAAACCAGGACGGGCCCGGTCCTTTCGGTCTCAAGGGAATAGGCGAAAGCGGCTGTTTCGCCACCGCCCCGGCCGTTGCCGGCGCGGTGTACGAAGCCGCAGGCGCCTTGATCCGGAACCTGCCGATTACCGCCGAACGCATCTGGAGAGAAATAAAAGAAAGGTAAAAGAGAAATAAAAGAGAGTTGAACAACGGGCGCCGGGGGGCGCCCGTTTTCGCACCACTTGCCGTCTTCTCCAAAATGCTGTATCCTATTGTTTTAGGAGCGGCTTCGCCGCGATAATGCGGGCAGCATAAGCAATCAAAAGGGGCTGAGCATAAATGGGTTTGAACCTCACGCAGAAAATAATCAAAGCGCACCTGGTCGAAGGAGAGATGAAGGCGGGCCGGGAAATAGCGATAAAAATCGACCAGACGCTTACCCAGGACGCGACCGGCACGATGGCCTACCTGCAGTTTGAAGCCATCGGCATCCCGCGGGTCAAGACCGAACTGTCCGTGAGCTACGTGGACCATAACACGCTGCAGGCCGGCTTTGAGAACGCCGATGACCATAAATTCCTGCAAACCGTGGCCGCGAAGTACGGGATACATTACTCGCGGGCCGGGAACGGCATCTGTCACCAGGTGCACCTTGAAAGGTTCGGCAAGCCCGGCAAAACCCTGCTGGGTTCGGACAGCCATACCCCGACCGGCGGGGGTTTGGGCATGCTGGCCATCGGGGCGGGCGGCCTGGACGTGGCCCTGGCCATGGCCGGCCAGCCGTTTTACCTGACCATGCCGGAGGTCATAAACGTTCGGCTTACAGGCAGGCTTGCTCCCTGGGTTTCGGCCAAGGACATCATCCTGGAGCTCCTGCGCAGGCTGACGGTAAAAGGTGGGGTGGGCAAGGTTTTTGAATACGGCGGCCCGGGTGTGGCTGAGCTGACGGTCCCGGAGCGGGCCACAATCACCAATATGGGGGCCGAGTTGGGAGCGACGACCTCCATCTTTCCGAGCGACGCCCAGACCCAAAAATTCTTGAAAGTGCAGCAAAGGGCGGCGGATTTTGTAGAATTGCTGCCCGATCCTGATGCCGCATACGACGGGACCATCGAGATCGACCTGTCCCTGCTGGAGCCGCTGGCGGCGAAACCCCACAGCCCCGACAACGTGGCGGCGGTGAGGGAACTGGAAGGGCAGAAAATCGACCAGGTATTTATCGGCAGCTGTACCAATTCTTCCTACGCCGACCTGGTCAGGGTTGCCCGCATCCTGAAAGGGAAAACGGTGCACCCGGATGTAAGCCTCTGCATAGCGCCCGGCTCGCGGCAGGTTTTTTACATGCTGGCCAAGGAGGGGGTCCTGGCTTCGCTTATCGCCAGCGGCGCCAGGATCCTGGAATCGGCCTGCGGCCCCTGCATCGGCGTCGGGCAGGCTCCCGCTTCCGGGGCCGTCTCTTTGAGGACATCAAACAGGAACTTTGAAGGCCGCAGCGGCACAGCGGACGCCAGGGTTTACCTGGCCGGGGCCGAAACCTGCGCGGTGGCGGCCCTGACCGGCTGCCTCACCGACCCCAGGAAAATGGGCGACCCGCCGGGTAAAACCATGCCTGAAGAATTTACAGTCGACGACAGCATGATCATCGAGCCGCCCAGGAACGGGAGCGCGGTAGAAGTTGTCAGGGGCCCGAACATAAAGCCGCTGCCGGATTTTGACCCCCTGCCCGGTAAGATTTCGGCAGCGGTGGTGCTGAAGGTGGGAGACAACATCACCACCGACCACATCATGCCCGCCGGCGCCCAGATACTCTCGCTCAGGTCAAATATCCCCGCGATCTCCAGGTACGTTTTCAGCCGGGTCGACCCCGCGTTTTACCAGCGCGTGGTCGAAGAAAAGGGCGGGATAATCGTCGGCGGCCACAACTACGGGCAGGGTTCCAGCCGGGAACACGCGGCCCTGGCTCCCAGGTACCTGGGCATAAAAGCCGTGCTTGCCAGGTCTTTTGCCCGCATCCACCTGCAGAATTTGATTAACTTCGGCATACTGCCGCTGACTTTTGCGGATGAAGGCGACTACGAAGCCGTAAACCAGGGGGACAGGCTGGAACTCGACAACCTTTTGGAGGCGGTGCGGCGAAACGAAATAACGGCCAGGAACCTGACGCGGGGCGCTTCCTTCAGGCTGAAGCATTCCCTTACGCCCAGGCAGGTGGAGATTGTAACGGCTGGCGGGCTGTTGAAATATGCCGGCTTAAACTTGAAAAAGTGATGTGCGCTGACTGGAGGAGAAGCAAATGGGAGAGAAAATAACGGTAAACAACGGTAAACTGAATGTCCCCGACCGCCCGGTGATCGTCTATATCGAAGGCGACGGCACAGGCCCCGACATCTGGCGGGCCACCCGCCGGGTGGTGGACGCCGCCGTGGCCAAGGCTTACGGCGGCCAAAAGAGCATCGCCTGGAAGGAAGCGCTGGCCGGCGAAAAAGCCTTCCGCCTGACGGGAGACTGGCTCCCGCCGGAAACCCTGGAAACCATCCGGGAATATGCCGTGGCCATCAAGGGTCCCCTCACCACTCCGGTGGGGGAAGGTTTTCGCAGCCTGAACGTGGCCCTGCGGCAGGAGCTGGACCTGTACGCCTGCGTCAGGCCGGTCAGGTGGATCAAAGGCGTTCCCTCGCCGGTCGTGCACCCGGAGTGGGTCGATGTGGTGATCTTCCGCGAGAACACCGAGGACGTCTACGCGGGCATCGAATGGGAAAGAGACAGCGCAGAGGCCGGCAAAGTCCGCCGTTTTCTCAACGAGGAAATGAACTGCGGCATTCCCGGCGATGCCGGCATCGGCATCAAATACATGGGGCAATACGCCTCTGAGCGGATCATGCGCAAGGCGATGCGGTACGCCCTGGAGAACAACCGCCGGCGGGTGACGGTGGTCCATAAAGGCAACATCATGAAGTACACCGAGGGTTCCTTCAAGAACTGGTGCTACGGACTGGCCAAACGGGAATTCGGCGGGGTCTTCGTCACCGAGGACGAGCTGGCGGCGGCCGGTGGCCGGATCCCGGAAGGCAAGATACTGCTCAACGACAGGATTGCCGACAACATGCTCCAGCAGCTCGTCACCCGGAGCAATGAATACGAAATCCTGGTTTGCCCAAATTTGAACGGGGATTATATCTCCGACGCCGCGGCGGCGCTGGTCGGAGGCTTGGGCATGGCCCCGGGCGGGAACATTTCCGATTCCGTGGCCCTGTTTGAAGCCACCCACGGCACCGCTCCCAAGTACGCCAACCAGGACAAGGCGAACCCCAGCTCGCTGATCCTTTCGGCGGTCATGATGCTGGAGCACATCGGCTGGAAAGAGGCTGCCGCCAGGATCGAGCAGGCCCTGGAAAAGACGATCCAGGAAAGGAAGGTCACCTACGACCTGGCCAGGCAGATGAAAGAGACCAGGGAACTGACCACCTCGGAATTCGCCCGGGCTGTTATTGAAAACATGTGATTTACATACATGTATGCTTGAATACAGGAGAGACTACGTGTATAATGTATACATAATACAAAACAAGCCGGAAGAAGAGGCGAAGAATACATAATACAGGGAGAATAATTGTTGGATTGTGCTTGAAAGAGACGGCGCAGATAAAGTATAATTTTATTATTTATAACCAACGGTGAGGAGTAATGGAGGTTAGACCATGGCCCAACAAAGAAGGAAAATAGGCATCACCGACACCACCTGGCGCGATGCCCACCAGTCCCTGCTGGCTACCCGGATGAAGACTGAACACATGCTGCCCATTGCCGCTAAAATGGACGAAGTCGGCTTTCATTCCATGGAGGTATGGGGCGGCGCCACCTTTGACAGCTGCATGCGCTTTCTAAACGAAGACCCCTGGGAACGCCTGGATAAGATCAGGAAGGCCCTTAAAAAAACAAAAATCCAGATGCTGCTGCGCGGCCAAAACCTTGTCGGCTACAAGCACTATGCCGACGACGTGGTCGAAGAATTTGTCAAAAAGGCTTTCGCCCACGGGATCGACATTTTCAGGATTTTTGACGCGATGAACGATGTCCGGAATTTGCAAAAAGCCATGGAAGTGGCCAAAAAAGAGGGAGCCAGCGTGCAGGCCACCATGTGCTACACGATAAGCCCGGTCCACGACCTCGGTTATTTCATGAAAATGGCCCGCAGCCTGGTGGATATGGGGGCGGACTCTTTTTGCATCAAGGACATGGCCGGCATCCTGAAACCTTACCCGGCGGCTGAACTCGTTGCCGAACTAAAGAAGGAGTTCCCTGAAATCCCCGTGCAGGTGCATACCCACTACACGAGCGGGATGGCTTCCATGATGTACCTCAAGGCCATCGAGAGCGGCGCCGATGTCATCGACACGGCCATTTCCACCATGGCCCTGGGCACCTCGCAGCCGCCGACCGAAACGATGGTGGCGACGCTGGCCGGCACGCCGTACGACACGGGCCTGAACCTGGAAGCGCTGAGCGAGATAGCCGATTACTTCAAGGACGTGCGCAAGGAATACAAGGAATTCGACGTGTACAAGGCCGGGGTGGATACCAATGTCCTCCTCTACCAGATACCGGGCGGGATGCTGTCCAACTTCATCACCCAGCTGCAGCAGCAAAACGCCATCAACAAGCTGCCCGAGGTGCTGGCCGAAGTGCCGCGGGTGCGCGAGGACCTGGGCTACCCGCCGCTTGTCACCCCGACCAGCCAGATAGTGGGGACCCAGGCCGTCATGAACGTGCTGCTGGGGCGTTACAAGATGGTGACGAACGAGGTGCGCGCGTATGTGAAAGGCTTGTACGGGGCGACGCCCGCGCCGGTCAACGAAGAAGTGAGAAAACTTATCATCAAGGACGAAGAACCCATCACCGGCCGCCCAGCCGACTACATAGAACCGCAGCTGGAACAGGCCGGGCGCGAGATCGGCATCTACTTGCAGAAGGAAGAGGACGTCCTCTCGTACGCGCTTTTCCCGCAGGTCGCCAGGCAGTTCTTGGAAGAGCGTTACGCCGCGAAAACCAATGTGGACTACAACCTGGCCCGCGAGAACGAAGCCAGCACGGGGGCCAAGGTCTATCCCCTGTAGGGGGCTGCCTGCCGGCATATGTCTTAAGAATATGAAAACCGTTTAAGCAGGAACAATTAACGAGAAATCCAGGAATAACATCCTGGATTTTTTTGTGCGACGGACAAAAACAGGCCTCCTCGCGCGAATCATATTACGATATGGTTCGCCGCATCTCCACCAGGTCGTGGTAACAGCGAGGGCAGTACTCGCCTTTATTGCTTATAAACACGCTCTTGTCTTCCGCCCAGGCCTCCTCAATCAAATCAAGCGGCTGACCGCAGCGGATGCAGCAGTTCGTTTCCCGCATCGACCTCACCTCTTTGAATATTCTTTCCGCGGTGGCAGGAGTTATGCGGCGGGAAAAGAATTAGTAATATAAAACAATATGACGACGAAATTAAAATTGTGGCGGGATAGGTATGGGAAAACTTAGCCTGGAAAAGATCATCTCCGAAACGCTGCAGGCGATTGAAAAGGGCAAAAGCCAGATCTACGACATCGCCGAGAACACGCGCAGCGAAAGCGAGAGGGTAAAAAAAGAACTGCAGGAAATCCAGGGCCAGATCATGCTGACTATCGACCAGGTGGATAACCTGGAGCGGGTTGAAAAGGCGGCCCGTATCCGCCTGATGGAGGTCAGCCGCCATTTTGACAGGTACTCGGAAGAGGAGGTCAGGGAGGCTTACGAAAGGGCTCGCAACCTCCAGGTGGAGCTTGCCTTGCTGCGGGAACGGGAAAGCCAGCTCAAACTGCGGCGCAATGAACTGGAAAGGAGCCTGCGAAAACTCGTCAGCACGCTTGAAAAGGCCGAGGGACTGATGACCCAGGTCGGCGTGGTCCTTGACTACCTTGGAGGAAACCTGAAGGTGATTAATAACGAACTGGAGGTAGTTAACCAGAGAAGGCTCCTGGCTCCCCGGATCATTCAGGCCCAGGAAGAGGAGCGAAAAAGGGTGGCCCGTGAAATCCATGACGGGCCGGCCCAGTCCATGGCCAACGTAGTGCTGCGGACGGAGGTGTGCGAGAAACTGATGGAAACGGACCTGGCCGCGGCCAGGAAGGAGCTGCGGGAACTGCGGGAGACGGTAAAGGGAAGCCTGCAGGACGTTCGCCGCATCATTTTCGACCTGCGGCCGATGACCCTGGACGACCTCGGCCTTTTGCCGGCACTGGGCCGTTACCTGGAGACATTGAAGGAAAGACACCAGATAAACATAGAAACCAAATTCAGCGGCCAGCAGAAGCGGCTCAGTTCAACCATTGAAGTGGCTGTTTACCGGGTTGTGCAGGAGGCAGTTCAGAATTCAATAAAACATGCCCACTCTTCGAAGATAGTGGTAAAATTAGAAATGGAGCCGCAAAGCGTTATTGTCTCCATTAAGGACGATGGAATCGGCTTTCAGGCCGAGGGCTACCTGGAGTCGCCCAGGGCCGACAGCTACGGCCTGCTGGGAATGAAGGAAAGGCTGGATATCCTGGGGGGACAGCTGTCCATAAAGTCGATCCCCGGTACGGGAACTGAAATACTGGCCATTCTCCCGTTAGACTAACCAAGGAGAGAGAAAAACATGGCGGAAGAGAAAATCAGGGTTGTTATTGTCGATGATCATCCCCTGGTCAGGGAAGGGCTGCGCAAAATACTGGAGATGAGCGACGAGATCGAAGTGGTCGATGAAGCCGGCGACGGGCAGGGCGCAATCAATGTAACGCGCAAGCAAAAGCCGGATGTGATCCTGATGGACATCAACATGCCCGGCACCAACGGCATAGAGGCCACCAGAGTGATTAAACGGGAGTTCGCTTCGGTGGGTATCATCGCCCTGACCATTCATGAGGAGGAAGAGTACATCCTGGAACTGGTCAGGGCCGGTGTTTCCGGTTATGTCCTCAAGGACATCGCGCCGGCCAAACTGCTGGAAACGATCAAAACGGTGGCGGCAGGGCAGTCCGTGATCGACCCCGGCATCACCAGCAAGGTGTTCGGCGAGTTGAACCGCCTAAGCCGTTCCCGCCGCGTGAAAGAGGAATGGGAGACCCTCACCGACAGGGAAATGGATGTTCTCAAACTTATCGCCCAGGGCAGGAGCAACAAGGAAATAGCCAAGCTGCTCACCATTAGCGAGAAAACAGTGAAAAACCACATTACCAACATTTTCAGAAAGCTGCAGGTTGAAGACAGGACCCAGGCCGTCCTTTTTGCCATCAAAAACCGGATGGTGGAACTCCAGTAGGAAAAAAACGCCTGCCCCGCGCATATACTACATTACCAGCTACTGTGGGGGAAACCGGAGTGGGCGTGTTGCAGCTTGTCTTGCTTAATCTGATCATACTGGTTTACGGGGTGTACCGCGCCCGGGAGGAAATGCGGCGGCGGGATTTTCCGCCGCTGTGCATGATCCTGGGGAAAGATGAAAACGTGTATATTGAAGGCGTGGTGAGGCATACGACCGCCTGGATGAGGAGGCGCGGCGTTCCTAAACGCCTTGTTTTGTTTATCGAGGCCCCCGGCGGCGAAACAGCCGTGATTGCGCGAAAACTGGCGCAGGATTTGTCGATTATTGCCTGGGAAATGATGTTTGGGGCGGAAATCCAGGAATTTATCGGCAAGCGCGAGCCTCTCGTGAAAATCCTCGACTTGCGCGGGGTAAAGGGACAAAACAGGCCTTGCGGGCTGGTAGAAAAATGGTTGAGGGACGGTGGTGGAGAACAGGCCGCAGAAAGCGAGGGATAGGTGCCGGGTCCTAATTCATAGGACCAGTATTTAGTGAAAATTTAGGAAACATTTCTGGAAAAAATAAGTTCACGGCCGGATGGTCAATTCTGGTGCGGCGTGTAAAATGGTAATCACAACAAAGACTTGTCCAGCGGTGGAATAATGTCAAGAAAGGAGATGGGTATCCGATGTTGAGCCGGATCAGAAGTTTTCTTCGCGATGAAAGAGGACAGGGGCTCGCCGAGTACGGCCTTATTATCGCCCTGGTGGCCCTGGCTGTCGTAGGCGCTCTCACGGCCCTCGGCGGTGGACTAACCAGCATTTTCGGGGACATCAATGACGACCTGACGAACGCCACTTCCGGCGGTTCCAGCTAACCGGGATGAATAAGGAAGGGTAAACGGGCCCTGCTTAAGTTCTCTTAGGTAGGGCCTTCCTGGTCCTTAAACGTGTTTCTCTTAAATTCAAAATGCCGGGGAAAGGAGTGTTTCTTATGCCGGTGATAGACGTGACGCTGCTTGTTGTGCTCCTGATCTCCTGCTATACGGACCTCAGGTTTCAAAAAATCTACAATGCCCTTCTGTTTCCCCCGCTCCTGGGAGCACTTGTTTTGCACTGCCTGTCTGGAGGCATGGGGGGGCTCTTTTTTTCCTTGAAAGGCCTGGCCCTGGGGATGGCGCTCCTGTTCCCGCCTTACCTGTTGGGAGGCATGGGAGCCGGGGACGTTAAGCTCCTCGGGCTGGTAGGCGCCCTCAAAGGAGCGCAGTTTGTTTTTGCCAGTTTCCTTTTGGCCGCCCTTTTAGGCGGAGTCATGTCTTTGCTGGTGCTGGCCTGCCGCGGCCAGCTGGCCAGGGGACTGAAGAAAACCGGGCAGGGTTTGAAAACGGCATTCTTTTCAAGGTTCACGGTCTGGAATTTTGCCAGTTTGGAAGAAGAAAACGCCGACAGTTTTCCTTACGGCCTGGCCATAGCAGCGGGGGCCCTGGCGGCTTTGATGGTGGCCTAAGATGCTGAAAAGATTTCTTAAGTGCGGCAGGGGCCAGGCGGCAGTCGAATTCGCCCTGGTCATCCCGGTGCTGTTGCTTCTTTTATTCGGGATTGTGGAGTTTGGCCGCATATTTGGCGCCAGCCTTATTGTGGCCCACAGCGCCCGCGAGGGAGCAAGGCTTGGTTCGATGGGCGCTTCCGACAGCGAGATCATCCTGCGCGTGGAAGAAGCGGCAGCATCTTTGGATGCGGATCTGCTGGATATAGAGATAACTCCAGACGAGGCCGGGAGGGAAACAGGAACGCCCATTCGCGTTCATGTGGCTTATCCCGTTACGGTGTACGCGCCCTTTATTTCGATAATAACTGGGCAAACCGTAACGGTTCAATCCGATATGGTAATGAGAGTGGAATAAAAAAAGGACCTGCAATTGCCGGCAGCTGCCGGCATGAGCCGGAGGGTGAAGTGATTTGAAAAACAAGCATGTAATCGCGCTTTCCATCCTGTTTGGACTTCTTACGGCATACCTGATCTATGATTACCTGACCAAAGTTGAGAGGTCCATGAACAATGTCCAGTACGGCGAGGTGGTGATGGCGGCGGCGGACATCCCGGCCCAAACGCTGGTCACCGGCGAGATGCTCCAGGTGAAAAAGGTTGCCGCGGAGTACATCCACCCACTGGCCGCCCGCAAGAAGGAGGAGGTTATCGGGCGTATTACGGTGGCGCCTGTGGCAGCGGGCGAGCAGGTTCTCAAAAAAAGGCTCGCGGGTCCCAGCGAGGCCAAGCACGGGCTGTCTTACCTCATACCGGCCGGCAAGCGCGCGGTTACGGTGGCTGTAGACGATGTGAGCGGCATTTCGGGCCTGATCAGGCCGGGCGACCGCGTTGACGTGGCCGCCACCGTGAGCATTCCCGGAGAAAGGGAACAAAAAGAAATTCCCTACACCCTGGTTATTCTGCAGGACCTGCAGGTGCTGGCGGTGGGCAAGACGCTGGAAGACAAAAGCGAAGGTCAAACCCCGCTCGAATACAAGACCGTAACCCTGGCTGTTACCGTTGAGCAGTCCCAACCCCTGGTCCTGGCCAGCCAGAGAGGAAGCATCCGCCTGATGCTTCGCTCGCCTGTCGACAGCAGCCTGGTGGATACTGCTCCCTACAGGGCGGAACATTTTCTTACCCGTTAAAGTAAAGAACATTCTTCATGACCGGGAGGTAACCGGAATGGAAGCCATACGCGTTCTGGTGGTTGATGACATAGCTGAAACCAGGGACAACATCCGCCGCCTTCTTTCTTTTGACAGGGACCTGGCCGTGGTCGGCGAAGCCCGCGACGGGGTGGAGGCCGTGCAAAAGGCGGCGGCTCTGGATCCCGACGTGGTGCTGATGGATGTGAATATGCCCAGGCTGAATGGCCTTGCGGCCGCGGAGAAAATCATGCAGAATCAACAGGGTTGTTCCGTCATCTTCCTGAGCGTGCAGGATGAGGCCGAATACCTTCGCAAGGCCATGGCCGCGGGGGCCCGTGATTACCTGGTGAAACCTTTCCAGGGGGAAGAATTGATAAGCGCCATAAAAAGGGTTTACTTGCTGGAAAGCAGGCGGGCCGCTCCCGGCGAGGACAAAACCGCGGGGAAAGAAAAGCCCCAGGTGATAACAGTTTTCGGCACCAAGGGCGGCGTGGGGAAAACGACCATCGCCGTAAACACGGCCGTGCTGCTGGCCCAGGCCAAGAAAAAAGTGGCCGTTGTGGACCTGGACCTGCAGTTCGGCGACATTTCCGTTTTTCTGAACCTCCTGCCCGGACGCACGATCGCCGAGCTGGCCCAGGAAGGCAGCGAGTTTGATCTTGACCTGGTCGAATCGTACATGATCCCCCACCTCTCGGGGGTCAGGGTTCTTCCCGCGCCGGGCCGGCCGGAACATGCCGAACTGGTGACCGTTGCCCAGGTGGAGAGGGTCATTGCCGTTTTAAAAACCAGTTACGACTATGTGATCATCGATACGCCCCCCGTGTTCAACGATACGAATTTGAGCGCCCTGGACCTTTCCACCCAAATTTTTCTCGTCCTTGCCCTTGACCTGGCCACGATCAAGAACGTCAAGCTCAGCCTGGAGCTGATGCAGTCCCTGCACCATCTCGGCAAGACCAAACTGCTTCTCAACAGGGCCTCGGACGATGTCGGCATAAAAATAAAAACGGCCGAAGAAATACTCGACTTCCTGATAGCCGCCCAGATACCCAGCGACGGCAGGCTTTGCGTCTCGGCCCTGAACAGGGGTATTCCCTTTGTTCTTTCGGCCCCGGGAGCAAAGATAAGCCAGGCCATGCGCTCCGTATCAGAACTGATCATCAACGACCGGGGGTACCAGGAAGACCTGAAAGAAAAAAGGAAAGAAAGCTTCCTGGGCAGGCTGTTCAAGTGAGGGGTGACTGCGCTGTGTCTCTTTTAAAGCGGCTGGAAAAAGAAAAAGGAACGCGCGCCTTCCCGGGGGCGGGCGGAACCAGTCACGGCGACGCTAAGGCGGTGGACCCCTTCCGGGATTTCAAGCTCAGGGTCCACCAGGAAGTAATTGAAACGATGGACAGGGAGTTAAAAGAAAACCGGGACAAGAACAAGCCCGTAATGGCGCCCGGAGAACTGGGCTGCCGGATCGAAGAAATGGTCAACGCGATCCTGGACCGGGAAGCATCCAATCTCACCAGGGTTGAAAGGCAGCGGGTCACAGCGGAAATAATGGACGAAGTTTTGGGCCTTGGTCCAATCGAGCAGCTGATCAAGGACCCCGAAATCTCGGAAGTGATGGTGAACGGTCCACATCAGATTTTTGTCGAGCGAAAAGGCCGGCTGGAAAAAGTGAATGCCTGCTTTCGCGATAACGAACACGTTATGCGCATTATCGATAAAATAGTCTCGCCCCTCGGCCGGCGAATCGACGAATCGATGCCCATGGTGGACGCCCGCCTGCCCGACGGTTCCCGCGTCAATGCCGTAATCCCGCCCCTGTCTTTAATCGGGCCGGTCATCACCATCCGCAAGTTTTCCCGCGACCCCTTGACGATACACGACCTGATCCGTTTCGGAACCCTGACTCCCCAAATGGCCGCCTTTCTGGAAGCCTGCGTCAGGGGTCGATTGAACATCGTCATTTCCGGCGGGACGAGCAGCGGTAAGACCAGCACCTTGAACGTCCTCTCCTCGTTCATTCCCGGAAATGAACGCATCGTGACGATTGAAGACGCCGCCGAACTGCAGCTACGCCAGGAACACGTCATCACCATGGAGAGCCGGCCGCCCAACATTGAGGGGAAGGGCGAGATCACCATCCGCGATCTGGTCCGCAATTCCTTGCGAATGAGGCCGGACCGGATAGTCATCGGTGAAGTCCGCTCGGGCGAGGCCCTGGATATGCTGCAGGCCATGAATACGGGGCATAACGGCTCGCTCACCACGGGACACGCCAACTCGCCGCGGGACATGCTGGCCCGGCTGGAGACCATGGTCCTCATGGCCGGGATGGACCTGCCGGTGCGCGCCATCAGGGAACAGATGGCTTCGGCCATAGACTTGATCGTCCACCAGGCCCGGCTCCGCGACGGCAGCCGAAAAATAACGAGCATTACCGAAGTCCTGGGGATGGAGGGTGAAGTGATTACCCTGCAGGACATCTACCGATTCGAGAGCGAGGGTTCTGACGACCGCGGCCGCTTAAAAGGACGCTTCAGGGCTACCGGCGTAAGGCCCAGGTGCGCGGACAAGCTCCTGCTGGCGGGAGTGGTCCTTCCCGATGACCTGTTCATTTGAGGAGAGGGTTTGGATGGAAATCCGGTTTATCGTGATGAGCGCCTGCGGCTTTGTTTCCGTGACTTCCGGGATTTTCGGCCTCTACTTGTTGGCGACCAGGGAAAGGCGCAGGCTGCAGGAACGGCTGGAAAAAATGACTGACCTCAGTTGGAGGAAAAGGCAGGAAGAACCGGCGGGAAAAGAGCAGGGGACGGGCCTGGGCGCCGTTTTGGGCCGCGCCGGGCGGTTCCTTTTCCGGAAAGGGATGACCAAAAAAATCGAGGAGCAGCTTGCCGCGGCTGGCCTTCCCCTGCGCGGGGAAGAATTCCTGGCCGCCTGGGCGTTCTGTGCCCTGGTCCCGGTTTCCGCCGCCCGCCTGGTCACATCAAACCTGGTCTTCGTCCTGCTCGTTTACCTTGCAGGGGTGCTGGCGCCTCTTTTGTTCATCGGTTCAGCCAGGCGGAAGAGGCAAAAAAAATTCAACCAGCAGATGAGCGATTCACTTTCCATTATGTCCAACGCGCTCAGGGCCGGGTTCAGTTTTGTCCAGTCAATGGAGGTGGTGAGCCGCGAAATGCCCGAACCGGTGGCCGGGGAGTTCGCCCGCACCTGCCGGGAAATAAGCCTGGGGACATCGGTGGAAGAAGCCCTGCAGAAGATGGTAAAAAGGGTAGCCAGCGCCGACCTTGACCTGCTGGTGACAGCCGTATTGATCCAGCGGCAGGTTGGAGGGAACCTGGCCGAAATACTGGACAACATATCCTGCACCATCCGCGAGCGCATCCGCATCCAGGGCGAGATCCGCACCCTGACGGCCCAGGGCAGGATTTCCGGGATAATAATCGGGCTGCTTCCTCCCGCCTTGATTATCCTTTTGCTCCTGATCAACCCCGGCTACCTGCTGCCCCTGTTTAAAACGCGGGCCGGTCATCTCATGCTGGCCGGCGGCGTTTTTGCCGAAGCGGCAGGGGTGTTGCTGATCAAAAAGATCGTCAGCATCGACTACTAGACGGAAGACGAATTATCCGGTTTTGTGGGGAGAAAACGATGGCTCTTATTGTCTTTTCCACATTTTTATTCGCTTTTACCATCGGCCTGGCCATGTTCCGGGGTATGTTGAGGGACAGGGAACTGCTCGCCCGGCGCTTGGAAAAGTACACAAAAAGCCTGCGGCAAAAAAGGCGCGAGGAAGAAGATATCCTGAACAGGCCGTTTTCGGAACGGGTGGTGCGGCCGGTCATAGCGCAGCTTTCCCTTGCCCTGGCGCGCCTGACTCCTTCCAGGAACAGGCGCAAACTGCAGCAGGTCCTCCAGCAGGCGGGGAACCCGGGCGGCCTGAAAGCCCATGAATTCATGGCCCTCCAGTACATGTTCGCCCTTATTTTGATGCTGGGAGCCTGGCTTTTTGCCTGGCTGGCCCGAAAAGGGCCAGGCGGCCAGGTCTTCTTTACGGTATCGGCGGGGGTATGCGCCAGCCTGGCCGGCAGGGCCTACCTTAATTCCAGGGTGAGAAAGAGGAAAGCGATAATCCAAAAAGAACTCCCCGACGCCATGGACCTCCTGACCGTGAGCGTCGAAGCCGGCCTGGGATTCGACGCTGCTCTTATGCAGGTGGTCGATAAATTCAAAGGGGTCCTGGCGGGCGAGTTCCGGATAACGCTGCAGGAACTGCGGATGGGCAGGTCGAGGCGTGAGGCGCTGAAAGACATGAGCAGCAGGACCGGAGTCGAGGACCTGCAGGCTTTCGTGGGCGCCATGATCCAGGCTGACCAGCTGGGAGTTCCCATTACCAGGATTTTACGGGCCCAGTCCGAACAGATACGAGCGAAGAGGCGGCAGCGCGTGGAAGAAAAGGCCATGAAGGCGCCTGTCAAGATGCTGTTTCCCCTGGTTTTCTTCATCTTTCCCAGCATCTTCATCGTTTTGCTTGGTCCTGCCGCCCTCAAGATTTTCAGTTTCCTGGCGAACAGGTTTTAGAAGCAAAAGGCGCGGGATGACTGGCAAGACAGCCGTGCCGGTACCCGGCGTGCACAAGGGGGGAATAAATTATCAACAAAACAGTCATAATGAAGGGGGGAGAAGTTCTCGGCTGGAATATTCGCGTGGCCGATACTTTTTTCCGGCGCCTGACCGGGCTTTGGGGAAAAAGGAAGCTGTTCCCGGGAGAGGGGCTGCTGTTGGTGCCCTGCCGGCAGGTGCACACCTGGTTTATGTCTTTCCCTGTCGATCTGGTCTTCCTGGACAGGAAAGGGAAGATTGTCGAACTTGCTGCCGGTTTGCCGCCCTGGAAGATAAGCCCCCGCGCAAGGGGCGGCTTCCAGGTCCTGGAGCTGCCGCAGGGGACAATCGAGGAGTTCGGGCTGCAAAGGAATGACGTGCTCGAAGTGCTCAGGGTCTAAAATGTGCTACAAAAATTTACAATTTACGTATACTATACTAAATGATGGCAATACTACTAACAACAACTAATTAAATTCCAGTAAGGAGGAATTAGCCAGTGGAAATGCAGTTGTTGTTAGAAAAGACCAGGATACTGCACCAGTTGCTCCAGAAGTCGGCAGGACAGGCCTTGGATTTCAACGCTATCGCCGGGGAACTCTCCCGCATGATCGAATCCAGCGTGTATATCGTGGGAAAAAACGGGAAAGTGCTGGGCAAAGGAGAGACCACTTCCGTCAGGGGGGGCCTTTTTCACCCCGATGAGCTGAAGGACGGCCAGTTCAGCGAAAGCAGCCAGCAGTGGCTGTTTGGTTTTACCCACACCGAAGTCAACCTGGTTCCCAAGGATACCGGCTTTTATTGCATCCTGGCCCCTGTATTCGGCAGCGGCGAGAGGATGGGTACTGTCGTCTATGCCCGGGAAGGCCAGCCCTATTCTCCGGCCGAAACAATCCTGGCCGAGTACGGCGCCAGCGTAGCGGGCATGCAGATTCTGAGGAACGCCAGCGAGCGCCTGGAAACTGAAGCCAGGAAAAAGACCGTGGTGCAGCTGGCCCTGGAGGTGCTTTCCTATTCGGAATTGGAGGCCGTCAAGTACATTTTCAGCGAGATAGAAGGCAGCGAGGGCTTCCTGGTTGCCAGCAAGCTGGCGGAGGAGTACAAGCTGACCCGTTCCGTCATCGTGAACGCCCTCAGGAAACTGGAAAGCGCCGGGGTCATCGATGCGCGCTCCCTCGGCATGAAAGGGACTTACATCAAGGTCTTGAACGATTTTCTCTACGAACAACTGGCCCAGATTTAATAGGCCGCAAGCGAAAAATAATCCCCGCCATATTAGCCAGGCGGGGATTATTTTTCGCTTGCCTTCTTTTCTGCTTTGCTGTCGCTGTCCACTTCCTGCCATGAAAGTGAGTGGCGACAGCATCTGCATGTAAAGCATCCGTACGGCTTAGATCAACAGGTGGTGGAAAACCAGTTGTATATTGCGTTAGCTTAATAACACGCCACAATAAACATTAGGGGTTTTTCAAGGTCTGGTTGTGTTCTCCAATATTCCGCAGTAAAATCCCCTCTTCTGTATATTCCCAGGTCATCCGGATGTCCATGGTAATAGTTGCCTCAAATTTCCTACTTGTATTTCGGCAGGATGGAGCCCCGAAGAAGCATTGAAAAATGCAAAAGAAGTGCTGGCCCTCCATTTGTATGGGATGGAGCAAGAAAAACTGGATATACCAGAACCTACACGGATCGAAGATGTAAAAATTGAAAAGGGCCAGACCCTGGCACTGGTGGAGGTATTTATGCCGCTGTACAGGATTGAGATGGCACAAAAGCTGGTCCGAAAGCAGATTACGCTGCCGGCATGGCTTTGTAAGTTGGCCGACCAAGCTAACATTAATTATTCAATGGTATGCCAGGATGCTCTTATTAATGCTTTGGGAATTAATCCGGATGAGCATCAACGGCTGCGCATTTTTCGGTTGCCAAACAAAAAATGAATTGAATTTATCTACGCTCAATTACGGCAACTCTCTCCAATTCTCGGTAATTTCGTATATCAATATTTATAAATATCTCATAGTTATTTTTATTATTAATAAGTCCTTCAATATATGCATCCCAGTTTCCGTTTTTGGTAATTAAACTCTTTAACTTGCTTCGTGTTAAAATATCTTGGTGGATAGAAATTATTTCTGGGGAATTAATATACTCCTCCGGGCTATTATAACCATTGGTTTTGATTGCATTAAAGTAGTTTACCTTAATCGGGTCATTATCCTGTAGTTTCCTCATTTGCTCCAACTGCTCTTTTAAATACATAGCCGCCTCTTCCGCAGTAACATTAATTCCCTTTGCTTTTGCTTCTTGTTTTAGTAGTGCATGTTCAACCAACATGCCAAGGGAAACCGTTTTATAGAATAAATCTGATTGGGGTTTGTTTAATTTCTCATATGCTTCTTTCTTAATTCTCATTCGTTGCTCTAATTCAGCAGATGTGATTTCTTGTTGACCAACTTTTGCAACTAATTGCTCGCTTTTAGAATTATTTTCCCGGCCGTTTGTATTTTCGCCAGACACTTGATTTGTACAACCCATTAGGAGTAATAGAATTAGAATTAATGAAAGCTTAATATTTCCCAAAGATAATTTCCCCCGCTTATTAAAATTAGGTTCATTGTTTAACAAAGGGGCTGAGCTTTCAAACCCCTTTGTTGACAAACTCGGGAAAAATAAACGGCCTACTAGAAATAATAGAGCACTACATAAACCGCAATAATTGTTAAAAGAACTTGAACTGAAGCCTTCCAAAATTCGTTTTTATAAAATTCCTGAATAGAGAGCGAAAAACTACTAATTGCTATTACTGATAAGAGTAATTTAAGAATAGGGAATATTATTTCTCTTGATGTTGTAAAAAACACAGTAATAAGAAGAATTACAGCTATAAGTTTTATTAAGTAGTTACCGATTTTATTTATCTTATTGGTTATGTTAATTATGTACATTTTGCTGTCCATATTAATAAGAACTCCTTACATTCTTTTTACTATTTATTATATTATATTGAGCCCACAAATGTTGTTGTTATTAGGAAAAGGTTTTAAAATTAAGGGGGCTAACCACAAACAGTTAGCCCCCTTAATTTAAGGCAGTGGAGCATATTCTTGCCAGTATTCAGTGTCATAACAATTAGTACGTTGACTATCCCAGTAAGCATAGCAAGTAATATCATCCATGTAGGGATAATAGTAACCGCCCGAGGTATAGTCATAATACCTCCAGTAATCTTTCGTCCACCAGGTAGTATTAATTCCAGCGTAACCAGCTACATAAACAGAAGCGATAGCTAATGCCTTGCTATAAGGGGAAGGGATATCTGCGGCTAATGCTGAGGCTACGGCGGCTATAGTTATCATATAAAAGAAAGTATCACCGTTCTCAATAAAGTGGCTGGCGCTGCTGTATCCCATTATAGTAATGCTGTTATTCTTTGGCTTATCTATTTTTGTTTTTGTGACTTTTGTTTCACTGACAAGGGTGGTGCCGTTTAGATATAGTTTCCTGTTCTTTTTATCATATGTATAAACTTCCGTGGTATTGCTTTCTTTTTCTAATACTACGTTTTTAAAGGAGCCATCTTTGCCTCTGTCCAATACATAAGTATAAATTTTTCCTTTATACGAGTAGGACCCTTCTTCGCGCACACCTTGTTCAGTACTATAAATCTTAGATTCAATTATAGTAACTGAATGATCTTGTGCAAAAACTGGTGTTGTTAATGAAAATATCATTATTAAACAAAGTGTTAGAGTTAACAATTTTTTCATCATAGCTCTTTCAAACTCCTTCTATTGCAAATTAACATTTATAGTGGAATTAGTGGAATGACAAGCCCAATGGAATCCCCTCCCTTCTATGAGGTAAAACCCTAAATGTAATGATTCTTTTAAAATGATACTTTCTCACATGTATTTTGGGTTGTACTAAGTTAATATTATCACAAGAAAAAAGAAAATAATGTCGAATTAAGCAGAAAATGGTATAAAAGTTTATTTATACTATCTTAAAAATGATTATAATTAGAATTATTATTATAATTTGACATATTTTATGCAAATTGGAAGTAGAATATTGATAAAAGGTGGGAGCGGAATATGTATAATGAAATGGACAGGTTAATAATGATTTTTGCAGCGGTAATATTATTACTTGCTTTTTTACCGGGTGCTATTTTTGCCGGGGCCTTTTTTTATTGGCAAAACTGTTTTATAAGCAAAGGATATATGTGTACGGTGTTTATATTATTACTGGTCTTGCAGATGTTTTATACTTAGCCTCCCGGGAAATTGACAATTTTGTTGTCAAATATTTTACGGCAATCTGGGAGATATATAAGGCTCTTTATTATCAAAAAGCGCCGGCAGGGATAGACTGGGGTTTATTGTTTGGTGCAGGGTTACCGGCGGGAGCTGCGGCTTACTTGCTTTATCAGTTTTATGATTATGCAAGGCCGGAATGGGTCAAGCAGCGAAAAGGATTATATGGTACTCGGGGAAATAAGAAGGAGTTTAATGTAAAACTCCTCGGCAAAATATCGGGAGAAAAGCATCCGGCCAACGGTACTTTGATAGGTGTTGATAATAATGGCAAAAAGGTTATCATAACAGATGAGGAGCTTAACGGCCACTGCCTTTTGCTGGGGGCTACCGGCGCCGGGAAAACAACTACGCTGCTGAATTTTATCGAAAGCGCGGCGCAGAGGGGACTGCCGGCAGTTATTGTGGACGGCAAGGGAGACGATGACTTCGTTGGTAAGGTCAGGCACTTGGCCGAAAAACACGGGAGAAAATTATATTTTTTCAGCATGACCGAAATTGCCGTCAGCAAGCATTATAACCCTTTGCGGCATGGCAATTATACGGAACTTAAAGATAAGCTTATAAGCCTGACTGAATGGACAGAACCCCACTACAAGATGCAGGCGGAAAGGTATTTGCAGACGGCAGTCAAGGTGCTTATGGCGGCCGGTATAACGGTGGACTTGGTCAGTATAGCCGAGGAAATAGCACCGAAAAGGCTGGAGACGCTTGCCGCAAAGCTGCCTGAAGAAGTCGGAATAAAGGTGTTTGATACTGTTGATGAGGCAGGGAATACAATATTCGGATTGTTAAACAGGCTGGCCGTATTTGCTGAAAGCGAAATAGGATGGCTTTTTACCGACACGGGAGACGCAAATACCATAGATTTGTTGAAAGTCATGCAAGAAAAGGCCATGGTTTTATTCAGCCTGAACAGCTTGATGTTTGCTGAGTATTCCCGGCTTTTGGGGAGACTTATTGTCATTGATTTGAAAACGGCGGCAGCCAGGCTGCTAAGCCGGAAACAAAACATTTATTGCATCTTCGATGAGTTTGGCGTATTCGCTGGACTGCAAGTGATCGATTTGGTCAACAAATCCAGGGCGGCAGGCTTTCATATTATCCTTTCGACCCAGGAGTTGGCCGACCTGCGTTTTGGCGGAGGCAACGACCTCATGGAGCAGGTCCTGGGCAATACAAATATAAAAATAATACACCGGCAGGATGTGCCGGCGTCCGCCGAACTACTGGCTTCATTGATAGGGACCAAAGATGATTACATGATAACACAGCAGGTCAACCAAACAGGTGCAACTGGGATGGGAACGGTGAAACAGGAAAAGAGCTTTATTGTTCATCCGGATGATATCAAACGGTTGAGTGTTGGGGAAGTTTATATGATTAAGAAGTTTCCCCATTTTGATGTAAATAAGTTAATAGTGAAATTATTTTGAAATGAATACAAACAATATTATCACCCCGAATTAATAGCGTTTATTATGCAAAATATATTTAATATTAATGATTAATTGAGAGATTTCCGCTTATTGTCGGCAAAAATGGCAAAAATAATCGTTTGAATAATTATTTGCCAAATATACATTATATTTATTATATCTTATGATTAATTCAAATACAAACATTAAATGTATAATAATGTTTAAATATGCCATAAATAGCCTATATTTAACTTTAGCGTCAATTTCTGTAGATTTTGTTGGCTGTTCAAGCTCCGTTAACTTGAATGCGAAATTTGTAATAAATGCTCCCTTATTATGGCATTTAATTGCCAGAAAAAAACATCTCACCGCGCGCCTTTTGTTGTTTATTGGTAAAACCTTTCTTTGTTGCGCCAATTGGGAATTTAATAAAGAAAGTGCTGTTCAAGTATTTTTCCAAAACTTTTCAAGACTTATTGATAAATCCTGGGCCAAAATCTTTGAATCGCAGGCTATGGAGTTGTAATTTATATCCTGCCACTGTATTAGTCCTGTAATGGTTGTATAAACCTTACGCCGGCCTGGCCTTTGGCTTCAGCCGGCAAAGAACAAAGGGGGGATTGTCGCTGCTCAGGGACTGGCTCGATTCGTTGCTCGACATGGTTTTTCCCGAGGTGGAACTGTGCGTGTTTTGCCTGAAGGAGCTGGGGGGACGCGCCTTCAGGGGGGTCTGCCCGGATTGCGCCGGCCGGGTGATGAACCTGGGCAGCCTGCTGCGGGCCTGCCCGCGCTGTGGCTTTTTTGCTGGGTCTAGGCGGCCGTGTCCCAACTGCGGCGACTGGGACGAGGAAAGCCTGCAGAGGTCTGTGAGCGTGGCGCCGTATGACGGCATATACAAGGAACTGATCAATAACCTTAAATACGGCGGCCGGAAAGAGCTGGCCGTTCCCCTGGGCCATCTCATGGCCGGAAAGGCAAAAGAATCCGGCCTGGCCGCGGCGGCGCAGGTGGTGGCGCCAATACCCCTTTACCCGCTGCGCGAAGAGGAACGGGGCTACAACCAGAGCCTTCTGCTGGCCGGAGTGGTGGCGGGCGAACTAGGCCTGGCCTGCGAAGATGACCTGCTGGTGAGGGTGCGCCATGAAAAAACTCAGACCGGCCTTGGACGAAAAGAAAGGAGAGCCAACATACGGGGGGCTTTTACCGTCAACAATGCCCGGAAAATTGTGGGCCGCAGGGTCCTGCTGGTCGATGACGTCCTGACGACCGGCGCGACCATGCTGGCCGCAGCCGCCGCCCTGTCGGCATCCGGGGCGGAGGGAATATACGGCCTGACCTGGGCCGCGGGTGCCGGCAATTATTTGCAGGTCAAAGCAGGAAGTGGGACAAAAAAAGAGAAATAAAATAATGAACGTAAGGTTAGATAGTGAAGAGGTGAGAATATGGAAGTGCGGAACTGCCCGGAATGCGGCAGGGTATTCACCTTTATCAGGACAAACCTCTGCCCGGAATGCCAGAAAAAGGACGACGAGGATTTCAGGGTTGTCCGCGCGTTTATCGCCAGGAATCCGGGTGCTCATGTTTCTACTGTCAGCGAACAGACGGGCATCAGTGAAAAGAAGATCTTTCGCTTTATCAAGGAAGGACGAATTGAAGCTGGAGCCGATAGGGTATCCGGACCGCTGGCCTGCGAAGTATGCGGGATTGCCATACCGGCCGGGCGTCTTTGTAAAACGTGCAGCGATAAACTGTCTTCAGGGTTGAAAAAGAGCATCATGGAAGAAAACAAAAAGGCCAGGGAAGAGATGAAAAAGGGGCCCCGCATGCACACGGCGGAACTTTTCGAGAAGCGCGATTAGTCATGTGGGACAGCAAACGAGAGAAAAAGGCCGCTTTTCCAAAAAGAAGCGGTTTTTTTCGCGTTTTTGGTCCTAAATTATTATCATCGATTATCCGATTAAATAAAAAGAGCACCCATATGCTTATTCAAAAATCAGGTGTGAGGGGTGAGCGGTTTGCGTATCAGCAGCCAGCACATTCTTGGGATTCAAAAGGCATACAACCAGCAGAACAAACCGGGCAAAACCGGCAGCGCCGACCGGCCGGCCAGGGAAGACGGGGTCAGCATATCACAGGAAGCCCGACTGTTGAGCGTTGCCCTCAAGGCGATCCAGGAAAGGCCGGAAGTGGACGCCCAAAAAGTTGAGGAACTTAAAGCGGCGGTCAGGGACGGCACCTATCAGGTCAGTAGCGAGGACCTTGCCGATAGAATCTGGGCGGAGAACTGGCCCAAAAAATAGCTCTTAAGGGGGGCGGCCTGGTTGGATAACGATTTTGGCAACCTGGTTCAAATTCTTGAAGAACAAAAGAGCATTTACGAGGAACTGCTCAGCCTGGGCAGGCAAAAACAAGGTGAGCTGGTTAAAGGTTCGGTTGAAGAACTCGACAAGCTGACCAGGAAGGAAGAGGCGCTGATTTTTCGGAACGGCCGCCTGGAAGAGGAAAGGTGCAGGTGCGCGGCGGAAATCGTCGCCCGCTGCGGCCTTGAGGAGAACTCCACGCTCCAAGAACTGCTGAAAGCAGCGCCCGAAGAGGCAAGGCGGGAGTTGGAGCGTCTTCGCGCCTCCCTGGCGGAAATCCTTGACCGGATGGAGAAAGTCAACCGGGAGAACATGAACCTGACCCAGCAGTCTCTCCGCTTTATCCGCTTTTCTTTAGAGACCATGGCCGGGGAGACCGAGACGACCTATACCGCTGAAAAAGAAATAAAAATAGAGGCTTTGAACCGGCTTTTGGACAAGAAAATATGACCTTTGGTGCCGGACACGGGTAAAAGAGGGGTGAAAAAGGGATGCGTTCCACCTTTTACGGCTTGAATATAGGGTTAAAGGCTTTGCAGGCCCAGCAGAAGGCCCTGGATGTCACCAGCCACAACATCGCCAACGCCAATACGCCCGGGTACACCCGGCAGGACGTGATCATGGAGGCCTCGCCCGCCTTTTTGACGGAAAAGGGATATGTCGGCGCGGGGGTGGATATAACGGAAATCCGCCGGCTCAGGGACGAGTTCCTCGACGTCCAGATCAGGACCGAGAGCAAGTACCTGGGCGAGTGGGAAGTGCGCTCGGACATCCTCGCCAAGCTGGAAGGGATCATCAACGAACCTTCCGACAGCGGCCTGCGTTCCGTCATGGACGAATACTGGGCGGCGTGGCAGCAGCTCTCCACCAATGCCGCGAGCGCGGCCGACAGGAACGTGGTGATCCAGAGCGGGGTCGACCTGGCCGACCTCTTCAACCAGCTCGACAGCACCCTGAGCGAGCTGCAGGCCGACATCAACAAGGGGATAGAATCCCGCGTAAGCGAGATCAATTCGATTGCCAAGCAGGTCAGCGCTTTGAACGACCAGATCATCAAGGCCGAGCTGGGCGGCTTCAAGGCCAACGACCTGCGCGACAGGCGCGGCCTGCTGGTGGAGCAGCTTTCCAAGATTATCTCCGTCCAGGTGGTTGAGGACAGGTTCGGCGCTCTGGACATAACCGCGGGGGGAGGGACCCTGGTAGCCAACAATTACTACGCCGTCATGAAATTCACCGATGACCCGGCTGACCCGACCCGGGCCACCCTGCAATGGGTCGACCCCGCCGGCGGCAATGTGGTGGGAGACGTGCGCGTAAACGGCGGCTCCCTGCAGGGGTACATCGAGATGAGGGACAAGACCATAGTCAGGATCAAGAACGATTTATCGCAGCTGGCCGCCAGGATTGCCGAAGAAGTGAACGCCCTGCACAGCGCCGGTTCAGGTTTGAACAACACCACGGGCACTGAGCCGGGTCTTGACTTCTTTGTCAAAAAAGACGAGAATATTCCTTTCAGTGCTTCGAACATCATGGTCAACCCGCAGCTGATCGACGACCCGAACAAGGTCGCCGCCAGCCAGAGCTCGCCGGTCGTATCGGGAGACGGCAGCAACGCCCTGGCGATTGCACAGCTGAAGAGCAAGCTGACCATGAACCCGGCTGGTCCAGGGGAATATACCACCACTTTCGACGACTTCTACCGGTCGACTGTCGCCGCGCTGGGGATCGAGGCGGGGGAAGCCGAGCGGATGCTGGACAACCAGAACCTGCTTATCAACCAGCTGAGCAACAAGCGGGAAGCCATCTCGGGCGTGTTCCTCGACGAAGAGATGGTGAACATGATCAAGTACCAGCACGCATATGAGGCGGCGGCCCGGATAATCAACGCCATGGACGAGATGCTTGACACCATTGTCAACAGGCTCGGCCTGGTGGGAAGGTAGGGTATTGACAGATGAGACTGACCAACAACGTCATGTACAGCAACCTGAAGCGCAACCTCTCCAACAACCTGCGCAGCCTGGCGGAAATGCAGGACCGGCTGACCTCGCAGAGGATGATCAGGAAGCCTTCCGACGACCCCGCGGGGACGGTGGAGAGCCTGCGGCTGGCCTCCAGGCTTAGGGAGTGCAAGCAGTACCAGTCGAATGTCCAGGATGCCGTCAGCTGGCTGGAAAGCACCGACGACACCCTCAACCACCTGACGGAGATATTGAACCGCGCTCATGAACTGACGGTTTACGCGGCCAACGGCACGCTGAGCCGGGAAGACCGCAGCGCCATCGCCGACGAAGTGCAGCAGATCATCGGAGAGGTGGAGACGATTGCCAACGCCACCCAGGGCGACAGGTACCTGTTCGGGGGGACCAATACCCAGCAAAAGCCGTACGACGGCGGCGCGTGGAACTCAAATACGCAAAAAATATATTACGAAATCGGCGCCGGCGTGACGCTGCCGGTGAACATAACGGCCCAGGAGGTTTTCCTGGAGAAGGACCTGCTGGGAACCCTGCAGTCCATATATGACCATATGGTGGGCAGCGACCTAACCAGCTTAAGCGGCAGCGACCTGGAAAACCTGCAGGAAAACATCGACCAGGTGCTTTCCTGCCGGGCCCAGGCCGGGGCCAGGCTCAACCGCCTGGAAATGGCGACGGAGCGCCTGCAGGACCAGGAGTTGAACTTCATGACCCTGCAGACGGAGGTAGACGGTCTGGACATGGCCCTGGCCGTTGTGGACCTCAAGAATCAGGAGAGCGTCTACCAGGCGTCTTTGGCCGTGGGAGCGCGGGTGATCATGCCCACTCTGGTCGATTTTCTGAGCTAGTTCTAAAAGGATGGAGGAATACCGCCTTGCTTGTTCAGACCATGCGTTTTGGCGCTATCGAGGTGCCGGAAGAAAACATCATCGATTTTCCCTGGGGGCTGCCGGGGTTCCCGGGCCAAAAACGGTTCGTGCCCATCCAGCACCGGGAGGACGGGGCCGTTTCCTTCTTGCAGTCGCTGGAAATGCCCGAACTGACCTTTATCGTGGCCGACCCGTTCAAACTGGTGGCCGGCCTGGAAGTGGACATACCGGAAAACGAGCTGGCAGCGCTGGAGATAACGTCGCCGGAGGAGGCCGGCGTTTACGCCATCCTCACCGTGAAGCGGGGTGGAGAAGAAATCACCGCCAACCTGGCGGCCCCGCTGGTCGTCAATACTTCCAAAAGGAAGGCGCGCCAGGTCATCTTGAGCGACCAGGACGGCGGCAGATTAAGGTATCCCCTGGTGACAAAAGGCCGGGCGGAAGGAAAGCGAGGAGATGCCGGTGCTTGCCTTGACGAGAAAAACGGGACAGAGCCTGGTGATAGGCGATGAAATAGAGGTCACCGTGGTGGAAATCAGGGGTGACCAGGTCAGGATTGCCGTCAGCGCTCCCCGGAACGTGGCCGTGCACCGGAAGGAAGTGTACGAGCTGATCAGGGAGGAAAACAGGCGGGCGGCCTGTCTCCCCGCAACGCTGGATGTTGATGAAATCTTGGGACTGGCGGGGGGAAAATGAGTAAAAAATTGCCCAAATAATATGCATGCTCAAGAAAAATGGACTTGCCGGGAGAAAACCGGACAAAACAAGCAGGCAATGAAAAAAAACGGGCTAAAAAGAACAAGGCGTCTTTTCGATATATTCTGGTAGAAGAACCTCGCCTGTTCGTAGCGGCCGGACGAAAAGGGCAGGGTCTTTCTATACAGCACAGGGAAGTGCGAAAAAATTCAAGGAGGATGATATTTGATGAGAATCAACCAGAACATTGCCGCCTTAAACGCCTGGCGGGGACTGACCCAGACCGACACCGCCCTGAGCAAGTCGCTGGAGAAGCTGTCGTCGGGCATGCGGATCAACCGGGCCGGCGACGACGCGGCGGGCCTGGCCATATCCGAAAAGATGCGCGGCCAGATCAGGGGCTTGAACCAGGCGATGCGCAACGCCCAGGACGGGATTTCCTTAATCCAGACCGCTGAGGGTGCCCTTAGCGAAACCCACTCCATCCTGCAGAGGATGCGCGAACTGGCCGTCCAGGCGGCCAACGACACCGCCACGTCGGCGGACCGCGCCGAAATACAAAAGGAAGTCGACGAGCTGGCCAAGGAGATTACCAGGATTTCCAACACCTCCGAGTTCAACACGAAGAACCTCCTGGCGGGCGGGTTCTCTTCCAGCTTCCACATCGGCGCAAACGCGGCTCAGAGCATCAGCCTGAGCGTCAGCGCCATGGACGCTTACACGCTCGGGGTGGCCGGCAACCTGGTCACGACCTCGTACACGGGGACCAACACCGGTGTTTCCAGCATCAGCACCGCTTCCGAGAACCTCAACGGCCTCTTCCTCTCAGTGACAAAGACCAACCAGACCTTGAGCGCCGTCACTCCCAGCAACGCCGCCGGTGGTGCCGGTACGCTGAACGCTGCCTCCAACTACAGCGCGGCCACCGATAAGAGCTTCATCGTCAAGATCGGGACGGTCGACGGCAGCGGCAAGGTCACGGCCGCCTCGTATTCGACGGACGGCGGCGGCACCTGGAGCAGCGCGGTGGTCGACTCCTCGGGCGCTAACGGCATAGTTACCCTGTCGGACGGCTTGCAGCTCACGATTGCCACTGATGCGGACAACGCTTCGGGCGACACCTACTCCTTCTCCGCCACCGCCCAGTACCTGTCTTTCCAGGTCAACACCGCGGCAGACGGCACCGGCACCAGGTACGGCGATATAGTGAAGGCTTACAACAACCAGTCCAGCGTGGTCGTGGGCGACGCCGACCACCAGCTGACGGCCTCCTTTACCTTCTCCACCGTGGTTTCAAAAGTTGCAGAGGGTAGTTATTCAGGCGACCAGATCACCCAGACGATCACCTCCTCCTCGGCTGCCGTCACAGCCGCTGACGGGAGCGTCACCACCGCGGCCGTGGCCCAGAAGGGGATCAATGTTTCCACCCAGGACGACGCCAACAACGCCATCACCAAGATCAACACGGCCATATCCACGGTGTCGGCGGAACGCTCCAAGCTGGGCGCTTACCAGAACCGCCTGGAGCACACCATCGCCAACCTGGGGACGGCCTCCGAGAACCTGTCCGCCGCCGAATCCCGTATCCGCGACGCGGACATGGCCTCGGAAATAATGAATTTCACCAAGCTGAACATCCTGGCCCAGGCGGGCACGGCCATGCTGGCCCAGGCCAACATGCGGCCGCAGTCGGTTCTTCAGCTCCTTCAATAGTAATTAAATAGTTTGCAGGTAGCGAAGAGCCGGCCGGGTCCCGGCCGGCTCTTCGCCAAGAGCCTGCGTTGGCAGGCAGCCATTCTTTTTGCGGGCGGTGAACAACTATGGTCAGCACCAACCTCCGGATAGGAGGCTTGTCTTCAGGCATCGACACCGATTCCATCGTGCAGGACCTGATGAAAGCGGCCCGGGCGCCCCTTGATAAAAAAGTCAGGGAAAAAACGCTCTGGACATGGAAGCAGGCGGATTACCGCAGCATCAACCTCAGCCTGCTTAATCTAAAGAACGCGGCTTTCAACATGAAACTGGAATCACCCTTCCTGGCCAAGCAGGTGACCACGGAGGACGCCGGCATTGTCACGGCAACGGCGGCGAACACGGCGGCGGGCGGCACGTACAGCATCAAGGTCCTGCAGCTGGCTACGGCAGCCAGCAACGCCAGCACGGGGGCGGTGTCCGCGGACCCTGACGATAAAATCGACGCCGGCGCGTCCATCCTCTCGCAGGCGGCCAAGTGGGCCGTTCCCGGCGGCTTTTTCGACGGCAAAACGGAAGCGGACACGTTTACGGTCACCGTCAACGGGGAAGAGTTCACCTTTACATACGGCGACAGCTTAAACGGCATCATCGCCGAAATAAACGAAAACAGTGAGGCGGCGGTTTCTCTGTTTTACGACAGCGCCACCGACAGGGTGGCTTTGAGTTCCACCGTCACCGGGGCCAGCGCCGGCCTGGAAGTGACCGGCGACTTTTTTACCACGGTGCTCAGGGTGGACAACCTGCAAAAGAGCAGCGGCACGGACGCCTCTTTCGAATTGAACGGCCTGCAGACGACCCGCTCCGGCAACACCTTTACCATCAACGGCGTGACCTTCAGCTTAAAAGGCCTCACCGCGGGCGGGCTGGGGGGAGCTGCGACCCGGGTGGAGGTCCGGGCCGATGGCGATGCGGTCTACAATCTCATTGCAGACTTTGTCAATACGTACAATGAAATCTATGAGGCAATCGACAGCAAGCTGAAGGAAGAACGCTACTCCGACTATTATCCCCTTACGGACGAGGAAAAAAGCGCCATGTCCGAAAAAGAAATCGAGCTCTGGGAAGAAAAGGCCAAAAGCGGTCTTTTAAAAAACGATGCCCTTCTCGGCGGGATATTGAGCAGCATCAGGAGCGCGATGAGCGGCATGCTGCAGGGGGTTGACGGCCCGCGGTCGCTGGCCGAGATCGGCATCACCACGGGCAGTTACTGGGACGGCAACGGCGGCAAACTGGTCATCAACGAGAGCAAGCTGCGGGCGGCGCTGGCCGAGGACGCGGAAGGCGTGGCCAGTCTCTTTAACAACGACGGCGGAGCGGCAGGCGAGCAGGGTGTGGCCGTAAGGCTGTACAATACCCTGGTGTCGGGTATCGGGCGCATTACCTCGTACGCCGGCAGCAGTTCGGCGTTGTACGACCAGTCATATATCAGCAGGACCATCCGTGAAATAGACAGCCGGATCGCCACCCTGGAAGAGAGGCTCGCCAAGCAGGAAGAACGCTACTGGCGCCAGTTTACGGCCATGGAACGCGCCATCTCCAGCCTGAACCAGCAGAGCAGCTGGCTTTCTTCCCAGTTCACGAGCTTGCAGGGCCAGCGATAGACAGGAGGTGCAAGAACAGATGAGCGTTGAACCCGTGGTCCCTGTTAACACTGTTTCCAGGGTATCGTCATTCCAACCGGGGCAGCAGCCTGCCGAAAAAAGCGGGCAGGAGGCTAAAGGTTTAGGCCGGCCCGCGGAAAACCAGCAGCCCGAGGGCGGGGAAGAAATGTCCCTTAAGGAGGCTAAAGCCCTGGCGGACGTGTTGAATAAGGTTTCCGAGTTTTACGACCGGCAGCTGCGTTTTGACGTGTTCGAGGAAACCAACAGGGTCTATGTGCAAGTCATTGATAAAGCAACAAAAGAAGTCATCAAGCAGATACCGCCCCAGGAAATGCTGGAACTTTCGGCTAAAATTAAAGAAATGGTCGGGCTTTTTCTTGACAAATACGTCTGATGCAGGCGAGAAGAAAGGATGATCAACGTGGCAGTCCCCAATCCGTACCAGCAGTACAGGCAGCAGCAGGTCAGCGCCGCTACCCCCGAAAAACTGCTGTTGATGCTGTTTGACGGGGCCATCCGTTTCAGCGGCCAGGCCCTAAAGTCATTGCAGGAAAAACGAAACGACGCCGCTCACCACAGCCTGACCAGGGTGCAGGACATCATCATGGAATTGATCGGTTCTCTAAATATGGAATATGAGATTGCACAAAATTTATATTCTTTGTATTATTATTTATATAGGAGACTGGTCGAGGCCAATGTCAAAAAAGACGCCGCCATTGTGGAGGAAGTGATGAAATTCCTTAAAGAACTGCGCGGCGCCTGGTATGAGACGGCGGCAAAGGCCAAAAGCGAAGGAGCGGTATAAGTTTTGAAGGATAACGTCGTCAGGCTCGGCCTTGCAAGCATGGCCCGGGAGTACCGGGAGCAAACGGCGATCTACGAAGAGATGCGCCGGCTTGCGCTTGAACAGGAAAAATGCCTGCAGCAGCCGGAAGTAGACACCGATTTGCTTATGGAATTATTAAACCGGCGCCAGGAAATGATCAACAGCCTGGAGGAAAGGAACAGGAATATGGGCCAGTTGAAGGAAGAGATCAGGCTGGCCCTGGGTATTGACGAGTTCACGATCGGCCAAATTTCGGCTTGCCTTAACGCCGCGGAGATTGAAGAGCTGGCGGAGAGCATGGAAAAACTAAGCATGGTCCTGGTGGAAATCAAAGAGCTTGACAGGAAAAACGAGCAAGCCATGCGGCACCATATCCAGGAAACCGCCGGGAAACTGAACCGGCTCCAGCACGGCAGGAAGGCGCGGAAAGCCTACCAGCCCGGGCTGGTAAACAAAGATGGTGTGTTTATCGATTATTCAAAATAGGAATAAAAAAGGCATCGGCAGGGATGCCTTCTTTATTTTTCCGGCTTTTTGTGCAGATTGTTTTGCCAAATTTTTTCGATAACCCGTGAAATTCGGCGTAATTTTTGGCCGGAACTTGGGAGACAAGGCTTTTTGAATCGCTAAAAAAATATGTTTTTCGACAGTGTATAGGACCTTTTTCCTGTTAGGAGACAGGTAACATATATGTAAAATAATGTAAGCAATAATTTTTTTTTATCCACATTTGGACCATTCACCATCAGAGTTATCAACAGTTTTATACACATTATCCACAACCGGAAGCGAGGAAGGTATTTTGTCAGAACATGGCCGGGGGTGGAATTATCTGAGAATAATGTGCGCGGCAAAAGGACATGCTCTAAACGGCGTTGCAAATGAAAAAATTGACTAAGGCAATATCCGGTGCTATAATCAACACGGTGGAGATTCCACGCGTATTTAGTTTTAGGAGGAATGTTTTTGATGCAGGGCAAAGTTAAATGGTTCAACAAGGAAAAAGGGTACGGCTTTATCGAGCGGGAAGGCGGCTCCGACGTTTTTGTACACTTTTCCGCTATTCAGGAGGAGGGGTTTAAGACCCTTCAGGAGGGAGAGATTGTCCAATTCGAAATAGTGGAGGGGCCCAAGGGTTTGCAGGCGGCGAACGTAATCAAAGCCTAAACGGGAACGCACGATAAACAGCGATTGGAACCCTGGTAAAATCTACCGGGGTTTTATTTTCGGCAGGAAACAGTGTGGGCAGGATTTTTTTGGGTTGAGGGGAATAATTATATTAACAGCAATTTGAAGAGGAGTGGATGGCATGAGGTTTCAAATAAGGGGCAAAAACATGCAGTTAAGCGATGCCTTGAAGGAGTACGTGGAAAAAAGAGTAGGCAAGCTGGAGAAGTACTTTGAAAACAACCCCGAAGCTATCGTCACTCTTGTTGTGGAGAAGGAGAGGCACCGCGTGGAGGTGACCATGCCTATCAACGGGTACATCCTGCGCGGCGAAGAAGAGTCGACGGACATGTACGCCTGTATCGACCTGGTGGTGGATAAGCTGGAAAAACAGATCAACAAGTACAAGACGCGCTTGAACAGGAAAAACAAGGGACTGAGCATTAGGGAGATGACTCCTGAAACGGAAATCCCTGTTGAAGAATACAAAGAACCGGAAGTGGTCAGGACGAAGCGTTTTGCCATTAAACCGATGGCGGTGGAAGAGGCCATCATGCAGATGAACCTTTTAGGCCACAACTTTTTTGTTTTTTCCAACGCGGAGACGGAAGAGGTAAATGTTGTTTACCGGCGCAAGGACGGGAACTACGGTCTGATTGAGCCGGAATAACTGCAGCAAGTGGGAGGCGCCGGCATGGATAAAACCGGCAGCATAAACACGGCATGGTGCTGCTGCAACTCCTAGATGAGGCCGGAAAGCGGGTGCATGATAAATGGTGCTGGGTTTACTAAAAAATATTTTTGATGAAAACATCAGGGAAGTCAGGCGGCTGAGCAAAAAGGTGGAGACGATAAACAGGCTTGAACCCGGGATGCGCTCTTTGAGCGACCGGGAACTGCGCGCCAAGACGGAGCAGTTCAGGGAGCGCCTGGCCGGGGGAGAAACCCTTGACGACATCCTGCCGGAGGCCTTTGCCGTTGTCCGGGAAGCCTCCCGCCGGGTTTTGGAGCTGAGGCATTTTGATGTCCAACTGATTGGCGGCATGGTCCTCCACGAGGGAAAAATCGCCGAGATGAAAACCGGTGAAGGCAAAACCCTGGTGGCTACCCTTCCCGCCTACCTGAATGCCCTGACGGGCCGGGGAGTGCACATCGTCACGGTCAATGACTACCTGGCTACGCGCGACAGCGAATGGATGGGCCAGGTTTATAAGTTCCTCGGGCTGTCGGTGGGCCTGATCGTGCACGGTCTCGATTTTGAAGAACGCAAGAGAGCCTACAACGCGGATATAACGTACGGCACCAACAACGAGTTCGGCTTCGATTACCTCAGGGACAACATGGTCTTTCATCCCGACCACATGGTGCAGAGAGGGCTGCATTACGCCATCGTGGACGAGGTGGACAGCATCCTCATCGACGAGGCCCGCACTCCTCTCATCATTTCCGGGACCGGCGACAAGCCGAAGGACCTCTATAAAAAGGTGGCCCGGATCATCCCGCGCCTCAAAAAGGAAGAAGACTACACCGTTGATGAAAAAGCCAGAATCGTCACGCTTACGGAGAAGGGCGTGGAGAGGGTTGAAAACATGCTGGGCGTGGATAACCTCTACGATGACGTAAACATCGAGCTGAGCCACCACGTCAACCAGGCCCTGCACGCTCATGTCATCATGAAGAGGGATGTCGATTACGTCGTCAAAGACGGCCAGATCATCATTGTCGATGAGTTTACCGGGCGGCTCATGTTCGGGCGCCGGTACAGCGAAGGATTGCACCAGGCCATAGAGGCCAAGGAAGGGGTCGACATCGAAAAGGAGTCCCAGACCCTGGCCACCATCACCTTCCAGAACTATTTCCGAATGTACGAAAAACTTGCCGGCATGACCGGCACGGCCGTGACCGAAGAAGAGGAATTCAGAAAGATATACAAGCTCGATGTCGTCGTCATTCCCACCAACAAGCCCATGATCCGCAAGGATATGCCGGACGTCGTCTACCGCACGGAGGCCGGCAAGTTCAACGCCGTGGTGGACGAGATTGAAAGACGGACCAAGCAAGGCCAGCCTGTGCTGGTTGGGACCATATCCATAGAAAAATCGGAACGCCTTTCCGAAATGCTGAAAAAAAGGGGCATCGAGCACCAGGTCCTAAACGCCAAGTTTCATGACCTGGAGGCCCACATCGTGGCCCAGGCCGGGCGGAAAGGGGCCGTTACCGTATCCACCAACATGGCCGGTCGCGGTACCGACATCCTGCTGGGAGGCAACCCCGGCTACCTGGCCCGCCAGGAGATGCTCAAACAGGGCTACGAGTCTCATGTGATCGAAGAAGCGGCCAGCTACAGCGCGGTGGAGGATCCCGGCATCCTGCGGGCCAGGGAACACTACCGGCGGCTGTACGAGGCCAAGAAGGTGGAAACCGACAAGGAACACGAGGAAGTCGTGAAACTGGGCGGTCTCCATATTATCGGCACGGAACGGCACGAGAGCAGGCGCATCGACAACCAGCTGCGCGGCCGTTCGGGACGCCAGGGAGACCCCGGCTCCAGCCAGTTCTACATTTCCCTGGAGGATGACCTCATGCGCCTCTTCGGCGCCGAAAACATCATGGGACTCATGGACAGGCTGGGGATGGACGATTCGATTCCCATCGAGAACAACCTCATTTCCAGGGCTATCGAGAACGCGCAGCGCCGGGTGGAGAGCCGCAACTTCGATATCCGCAAGCACGTCCTGGAGTACGACGACGTCATGAACCAGCAGCGGGAGGTCATCTACGGCCAGCGCCGCAAGGTCCTGATGGGAGAAGACATGAAGGAGAGCATCCTGGAGATGATCGGGAAGGTGGTCAACCGGACTGTGGACCGTTTCGCCGGGGAAAGCAGGTACTCGGAGGAATGGGACCTCAAGGGGATGCTCGAGCAGGCCAGGCATGTTTTCCTGCCGCGGCACACCCTGACGCTGGCGGACCTGTCCAAACTGGAAGACAAAGAGATCAGGGAGCTGTTGTTGGGCGAAGCGTGGAAAGATTACGAGAAAAGAGAGAAAGAACTGGGACCGGAAAACATGCGGGAACTGGAGCGCCTGGTCACGCTCAGGGTGGTGGACAACAAGTGGATGGGCCATCTGGACGCCATGGACCAGCTGCGCCACGGCATCGGGCTGCGGGCTTACGGCCAGCGGGATCCCCTGGTTGAATACAAGTATGAAGCCTATGACATGTTTAACCAGATGATCGAGGAAATCCAGGAAGAAATCGTGCGCTACGTCTATCACGTCACCTTCGTGGAAAGACCGAAGGAGAGGGAGGATTTGGTCGAAAACCGCGGGGAGGGCGAAGTGAAAAGAACGCCGGTCACAAGCCGCAAAATCGGCCGGAATGATCCCTGCCCCTGCGGCAGCGGGAAAAAATACAAAAAATGCTGCGGGAAATAGGAGGTTTGCTGTTTTGTCAGTGGAAATAAAGCGGGAACTGGAAAAAATCAAAAAAAGAATCGACGAATTAAGGGGGTCCCTTTGACATCGCCGGTAAACAGGCTGAACTGAAAGAACTTGAAGAAAAGATGGCTCAACCCGGCTTTTGGGAAGACCCGGAGGAAGCCCAGAAGATTGTGCAGCGAAGCAGCGTCTTGAAAAACAGGGTCCAGGAATGGGAAGACCTTTACGACCGCTTCGAGGAGGCGGGGGTGCTTTATGAACTGGGACAGGAAGAGGAGGAATACCTGGAGGAGGCGGAAAAAACCCTGGAGGAACTCGGCCGGGAACTGGACAGGCTGGACCTTCAGCTGCTCTTTCGCGACAAGTACGACGCCGGCAACGCGATCGTTTCCCTCCACCCCGGCGCTGGGGGAACAGAGTCCCAGGACTGGGCGGAGATGCTTCTCAGGATGTATACCCGCTGGGCCGAGCGAAAGGGCTTCGCCGTGGAAATGCTTGATTACCTGCCGGGGGAGGAAGCCGGCATAAAGAGCGTCACCCTGCTGGTAAAAGGAGAAAACGCATACGGCTGCCTGAAAACCGAGAAGGGCGTTCACCGGCTGGTGCGGATTTCGCCGTTCGACGCTTCCGGCAGGCGCCACACTTCTTTTGCGGCCGTCGACGTGATTCCCGAAGTGGACGAGGAAATCGACGAGATCACCCTGGACTATTCGGAAATCAAGGTCGACACCTACCGTTCGGGCGGGGCGGGAGGCCAGCACGTGAACAAGACTGATTCGGCCGTGCGCATGACCCACCTTCCCACCGGGATAGTGGTGCAGTGCCAGAACGAGCGGTCCCAGATTTCCAACCGCATGGCCTGCGAGAAAATACTCAAAGCCAAACTGCTGGAATTGAAGCGGGCTGAAAAAGAAAAGGAATTGAACAGCCTGAGGGGCGAACAGCAAGAGATCGGTTGGGGCAGCCAGGTCCGGTCGTACGTGTTTCATCCCTACAGCCTGGTGAAGGACCACCGGACCGGGGTGGAAGTGGGCAACGTCCAGGGGGTCATGGATGGGGAGATAGACGTGTTCATTGACGCCTGCCTGAGGATGGAGGCCGCTAGAGATATGAATAGTAGTGGGAGTTGAGGAATCGTGGACCAGGTTACAGAAGAGAAACTGAAAGACACCGCCAGGCAGATCCGCCGCGATATAATCACCATGATTGCCGCGGCCGGTTCGGGTCACCCCGGGGGCTCGCTTTCGGCGGTGGAAATAGTGACGGCCCTGTACTTCCGGGAAATGAGGATCGACCCGTCCAACCCGGCTTGGCCGGAGCGGGACAGGTTTGTCCTCAGCAAGGGACACGCCGCGCCGCTGCTCTTTTCCGCGCTGGCGGAGAGGGGCTTTTTCCCGCGGGAGGAGCTCCTGACCTTCCGCCGGATAAACAGCCGGCTGCAAGGACACCCGGACATGAAAAAAGCCCCGGGCGTGGAAATGTCCACCGGCTCCCTGGGACAGGGAATTTCGACGGCGGTGGGCATGGCCCTGGCCGGGAAGATTGACCGGAAAGACTACCGGGTCTTTGTCCTTTTAGGGGACGGGGAAATAGAAGAGGGGCAGGTCTGGGAAGCGGCCATGGCCGCTGCCCACTACAGGCTGGACAACCTCACCGCCTTCCTTGATTATAACGGGCTGCAGATAGACGGGCCCATTTCGGAGGTGATGTCGCCGGAGCCGGTTGACAAGAAATTTGCCGCCTTCGGCTGGCATGTCCTGGAAATCGATGGGCACTCCTTTGCGGAAATCGGCGAAGCCGTGGCGGAAGCCAGGCGGACCAAGGGCAAGCCGACCATGATCATCGCCAGGACGGTTAAAGGAAAAGGCGTTTCATTTATGGAAAACCAGGTAGGCTGGCACGGCACGCCGCCCAACCGGGAACAGGCGGAACAAGCCCTGGCCGAGCTGTCCTGAAAGGGAGGAAGAAAACGTGGAAATGATTGCGACGAGAGACGCGTACGGCAAGGCTCTCGTTAAACTGGGCGCCAGTGACCCGCGGGTCGTTGTGCTGGATGCCGACCTGGCCAAGTCAACCAAAACCGTGGAATTTATGAAGCATTACCCGGAGCGTTTTTTCGACATGGGGATTGCCGAGCAGAACATGATGGGGACGGCCGCCGGCCTGGCGGCCGCAGGGAAGGTCCCTTTCGCCAGCACGTTTGCGGTTTTCGCCGCCGGCCGGGCCTTTGAACAGGTGCGCAACTCCATCGCCTACACCAGGTTGAACGTCAAGATAGCCGCCACCCACGCAGGGCTGACCGTGGGAGAGGACGGCGCTTCCCACCAGGCCATTGCCGACCTGGCGGTTATGCGGGCCTTGCCCAACATGACTGTCGTCGTTCCGGCCGACGGCGTGGAAACGGAAAAGGCCGTCTTTGCCGCGGCCGAGACCGGGGGGCCTTTTTACATACGCCTGGGGAGGTCCGCTTTGCCGGTGCTTTTTGACGGCGATTACCGGTTTCGCATCGGCGAGGCGGCCGTCATGCGGCCGGGCAATGACGCCTCGGTTATAGCGTGCGGCATAATGGTGGCCGAAGCCCTCAAGGCGGCGGAAGAACTGGAAAAAGAAGGGCTGTCCGTACGGGTGATCAACATGTCCACCATCAAGCCCCTGGACAGGGAGGCGGTAACCATTGCCGCCAGGGAGACGGGAGCGATAGTCACCGCCGAGGAGCATACCGTTCTCGGCGGGTTGGGAAGCGCTGTGGCCGAAACCCTGGTGGAGACCGTTCCCGTGCCCATGGAAAGGGTGGGGATAAAGGACGTTTTCGGCGAGTCCGGCAAGCCCCAGGAACTTTTGGAGAAATACGGGCTCACGGCGAAAAATATCAAGGATGCGGTGTATAAGGCGATCGGACGGAAAAAAGAACGGGCATAACGAATACCCGCCGGCATTTAACAGGCCTTTCCAGCAGGATTTCCCCTGATCATGTCGAACAAAAAGATAGTTGGCAGAATAATTGCAGAGATTTAATTAAAGCGGGGTGATCAGGTGATCCAGATGTTCAACGTCTTCAAGACATACAACGGTGAAGTAAGGGTGGATGCCCTTTGTGATATAAACCTCCACATTAAAAAGGGGGAGTTTGTTTTTATTGTCGGTCCCAGCGGGGCCGGCAAATCGACCCTTGCCAGGCTGATGATCAGGGAAGAGCTGCCGACAAAAGGACAGATCATGGTCGACGGCCGCAGCATCATCAGGATGAAAGAACGGGAAGTTCCTTATCTTCGCCGGAAAATCGGCTTCATCTTCCAGGACTTCCGGCTTCTCATGGACCGCACCGTCTATGAAAACGTGGCCTTCGCCCTCGAGGCCCTGGAGATGCCGCGCAGCGTCGTCCGGGAGCGTGTTCCCGCCGTCCTGGAAATGGTGGGACTGGCGGACAAGATCAATTCTTATCCCTACCAGCTGTCCGGCGGCCAGCAGCAGAGGGTCTGCATTGCCAGGGCCGTGGTCAACGACCCCCTGATAGTGATTGCCGACGAACCGACCGGGAACCTTGACCCCGACACCTCCTGGGGGATCATGTCGATCCTGGCGGCCATTAACAAGCGGGGCACGACGATAATTACGGCAACGCATGACCGGGAGATTGTCGACAGGATGAAGCGCAGGGTGATTGCCCTTTCCGAAGGCCGTATTGTCAGGGATGACGAAAGGGGGTTCTACCAGTCGTGAAGCCGAGCAGTTTTAGCTACGCTTTTCGTGACGCCCTCCGCTCCCTGTGGCGCAATAAATTCATGAGCATGGCCTCGGTGGCTACCGTGGCCATATCCCTCCTCGTGCTGGGTTCGGCCTGGTTGCTGGTTATGAATACCCACCACCTGGCCAAAGCAATGGAGTCCGAACTGGAAATCAACGTCTACCTTAAAAACGAAGTGACCAGGGAACAGGCCCTGGCCCTGAAGGAGCAGTTTGCCGGGATTCCCGGCACGGCCGAAGTGATTTTCGTTTCAAAAGAAGAGGGTTTAAAGGTCCTGGAAGAACGCTTCGGAAAAGAGACCGACCTGCTGGAGGCGCTGGGCGGCAGCAACCCTCTCCCCGACGTGTACCGTATTAAGGCGCAGGCGGCCGAGGATGTCCCGCGGATTGCCGACGATGCCGGCAAAATTCAGGGAGTGGAAAAGGTCCGCTACGGCCAGGGGTTTGTGGAGAAACTGCTTTCCTTAACGCGGTGGCTGCGTGTGTCCGGAATAATAGCCATTTTTGCCGTTGCCCTGGCGGCGGTGTTCCTGATCGCCACGACCATCAGGCTTACCGTTTACGCCCGGCGGCACGAAGTTGCCATCATGAAACTGGTGGGGGCTACCAACTGGTATATCCGCTGGCCCTTTTTCCTGGAAGGCATGGTCATCGGGTTTACGGGAGCGCTGATTTCCGTCGTTTCATTATACCTGTTTTACGACAAGCTGACCGAGAACATCGCTCTTACCGTCAGCTTCCTTCCGGTGATGACCGACAAGAACGTCCTCTTTGACATCTATAAAAATCTGCTGATTCTGGGCACGGGCCTGGGAGCGCTGGGGAGCGCGATCAGCCTGCGCCGCTTCCTGAAAATTTGACAGCTTCATTTATGATACGCCCGGTAATTTTTTGCAAAGCGGTGAAAATGGCCGACCGCGTAGTAAGGGAGATGATGGGACTGCAATAATTATAATATCGCTGTTGTATTTTACGAAGCTTGCCCAGGGAGAGCAGGCTGGAAAAGAAAAAGGATGGATGACTATCGAGGAAGTGGAAGCAGAACTGGGGATTGAGAATGTATAAGCTGAAAATTTCGCCCGAAGCCAAAGATGATTTGGCAGAAATTAAAGGCTACATTTCTCAGGAGGCGGATGTAAATCTGGTTTCTAAAATCACGAAAAAAATACGCGGGTTGTCGGAGCATCCTGGAATTGGCGCCCCGCTATCTTCCGTCGTAGATATTCAGACAGACTACCGTTTTCTTGCCTGTGCCAATTACCTGATATTTTACAGGTGCGAAGATGGAATTGTTTTCGTGTCGAGAATCTTATACGGCAGGCGGAATTATACGCGTATCCTGTTCGGTGACTTGCCGGAGGATGAAGAAAAATAGAGTACATATCGCTTAGTCAATTAAAAAACTGGATCAGTGAATTGCCCAGTTATATCAGGGCTTTATTCGGACAATTTGGGTGCGAAAGTTGAGTACTTAACATATATATAATTTTGGTGGTAAAATAAAACGGTGATAATAACACCGTTTTATTGTTAGCGGTGATGACCGGGCGGGTGAGATTTTGGAAAGGCACGGATTTTTGAAAAAAATAACCGCGATCCTGACCGTTTTCTGTTTTATTGTGACAGCGCTGGTCTGCCTTTTTTATTTTACCTGCAGCGCGGAAATAAACAGGATGCTCGAGGTTGGTTTTCTGATCAAAACCCAGTACCTGCATGACGTGACGGTTAAGCAGCTCCTGAAGGGGGCTGCCAGGGGCATGGTGGAGTCGCTCGACGACCCTTACTCCGTTTTTATGGACGCTCAAGAGTATAACGACCTGCAGCGCTATATCCAGGGGAGCTTCGGCGGGATAGGCATTTACGTTGAGGTCACCAAGGACAGGAAACTGGTGGTTTCTTCGCCTATTGAAGGCACTCCGGCTTACAAAGCGGGGATAAAGAGAGGGGACATCATCATCAAGGTTGATGACGCCTTTACAAGTGAAATGGAATACGACGAGGCCATTGCCAGGATGAGGGGCGAGCCGGGAACAAAAGTAAAAATAAGCGTGATGCGGGAAGGGATGACCAAGCTGCTCGATTTTACCTTAACCAGGGAGATAATAGATATTCCTTCGGTGGAAAGCCGGGTCCTGGAAAACAATATCGGCTACCTGCGCTTAAAGGTTTTTTCCAGCAACACCGACGAGATTGCGGCAAAACACCTCAAGAGCCTGCAGGAGAAAGGAATAAAAGCACTGATCCTTGACCTCCGCGACAACCCCGGCGGTGACCTGGAAACGGCGGTGAACATAGCCGATTACCTGATCCCGGAAAGCCCGATCGTCTATATTGTCAATAAAAGCGGTTATACCCAGACATATAAGTCCGCCGACCGGAATTATCTTCATCTTCCCCTCGTCGTTTTAATCAACGGGGGGAGCGCCAGCGCGTCCGAGGTCCTGTCAGGAGCCGTCAAGGATACGGGAGCGGGTGTCTTGATGGGAGAAAAGACTTTCGGCAAAGGTATTGTCCAGGGCATTTTCCCGCTGGGGAAAGGAGAGGGACTGAAGCTCACGACTTCAAAGTACCTCACCCCTGCCAAGAAAGACATACACGAAAAGGGGATCGAGCCCGACATCGTCGTAGCGCAGCCGGCTGCCGCGAGCGAGGATGTTCAGCTGAAAAAAGCCCTCGAGTACCTTAAAAGTCGCTTGAAGTGAAGGGGGGAAACCGGTGTTCCCGTTTTTGGCCCTCATGCCTTTAATGTTGCAAACGTTTTTTTCCCTGCTTGCCGACTGGCTGTTTTGGGTTATCGTGCTGCTGGTGGCCCTGCAGTACCGGAGAATGGCCGCCGCTTCCTGGCAGCTTTTTGACCTGCCCGGGGAACCGGTATGGCCGTCCGTGTTGATAGCGGCCGGTTTCGGCATCGCCGGCGGGTTCTTTGCCAGCATTCTTATCGTTATCGTAGGCATATCCGTCCTGGAACTGGGCATCAGCTACCTGTGGATCACAGCGTTGATCCTGATGCTGTTCCAGCAGCGGTTCCTGTGTTTTGCTTACGCCGGCGGGGTTCTTTCCCTATCCAGGCTGCTCTTCGGTTTTCCCGAGGTCAGCGTGGCGCAGTTGATGGGGCTGGTGGCCATCCTCCACATGGTCGAGTCGCTCCTTATCCTTGCCAGCGGGCACCTGGAACCGCTGCCGGTTTATGTTCGCACCGGGCAGGGACGCGTGGTGGGGGGTTACAACCTGCAGAAATTCTGGCCCCTGCCGCTCATTGCCCTGCTTGCCTGGATGGTCCCCGGCGAGGAAATCATTAAAGGGGCTGTTCACATGCCTGACTGGTGGCCCCTTATTAAAACCGAACTGCTCCAGGGCAAGGGCGAACCGCTGTATGTGATGATGCCTGTGGTGGCGGCCCTCGGCTACGGGGACATCGCCATCACCGCCGCGCCCGGCGAGAAGACCAGGACTGCCGCCCTGGAACTGGCCGTATACAGCCTCATCCTGCTGCTCATGTCCATTGCGGCCAGTCACCTGCCCGCGGTGTCCTTTGTTCCCGCTCTTTTCGGGCCGCTTGGCCATGAGTTCCTGATCCGCGCCGGCCAGCGCCGGGAACTGCGGGGCCAGCCGGTTTTTGTCCAGCCGGAACGCGGGGTCATGGTTCTCCACGTGTTGCGCGGTTCTCCCCTGCAGAAAGCCGGCGTGCGCAGGGGCGACATTCTCCTTTCTGTTGACGGTTGCCCTGTGGACGGCGCGCATGAAGTGCGCGAAATACTGTTGGAGACGGCAGGAGCGGTAGAAGTGGAATACCTTTCCGGCAAAAAACGCGAATGGCGGCGTTCCTTAGCGCCCAGGAGCGGCGGGGAGCCGCTGGGATTTGTACCGGCGCCGGGGATTTACGAAACATCTTTCCTGGAAATGGCCGGTTCGGTCAGCCCTCTCCGGCGGTGGTGGAGCAGAGCGAGAAAACGCTTTCGTTGATGTGATATAATAATATAACGAATATAACGCGAGCGGTTCAAGACCAAGTCGACACGGTGGTGAACAAAGATGGGCGGCATCTTCAAACTGAAATCGGAATACCGCCCCCGGGGCGACCAGCCGCAGGCCATCGAGGCTCTTGCCGGCTGGCTGAAAAAGGGGGAGCGCATGCTCACCCTTTTGGGCGCTACGGGGACAGGCAAAACCTATACCATGGCCCATGTCATTGAAAGGATCCAGAAGCCCACCCTGGTCATCGCCCACAACAAGACCTTGGCCGCCCAGCTCTGCAGCGAATTCAAGGAATTTTTCCCGGACAACGCTGTGGAGTATTTTGTCAGCTACTACGACTATTACCAGCCGGAGGCCTATGTGCCGCACACGGACACCTATATCGAGAAGGACTCCTCCGTCAACGAGGAGATCGAAAAGCTGCGCCACTCGGCCACCGCCGCCCTGTTTGAGCGGCGCGACGTCATCGTGGTGGCGAGCGTCTCCTGCATCTATGGCTTAGGCTCTCCCGAGGAGTACCGGGATCAGACCCTTTCGCTCAGGGTTGGGCAGAATATTGAACGGGAGGCGATCCTCCGGCGGCTGATCGATATCCAGTACGACCGCAATGACCTCAATTTCGTCAGGGGCACCTTCCGGGTGAGGGGAGACGTTGTCGATATTTTCCCGGCCTCTTACGGGGAAAGGGCTGTGCGGGTGGAACTGTTCGGCGACGAGGTCGAGCGGATCGTGGAAGTTGACGCCCTGACGGGCGAAATAACAGGGATACGCCGCCATGTAAGCATCTTCCCCGCCAGCCACTATGTCACCGGCAGGGAAAGAATGGAAGCGGCCGTCCGGGCAATAGAGATCGAACTGGAAGAGCGGCTCAGGTATTTTAAAGACAGGGGCAGGCTGCTGGAGGCCCAGCGCCTGGAAACGCGGACCCGCTACGACCTGGAGATGATGCGCGAGGCCGGCTTTTGTTCGGGGATTGAAAACTACTCTCGCCACCTGACGGGTAGGAAACCGGGGGAAGCCCCCTATACCCTGCTCGATTTTTTCCCCGACGATTTTTTGACGATCATCGACGAGTCACACCAGACAGTCCCGCAGCTGGGCGGGATGTACGAGGGCGACCGGTCGCGCAAGGAAGTCCTGGTCGAATACGGGTTCCGGCTGCCCTCGGCCCTGGACAACCGGCCCTTGCGTTTCGACGAGTTTGAACAGAAGATCGGGCAGGTGGTTTTCGTTTCGGCCACTCCCGGACCGTATGAACTCAAGAACAGCCGGGCGGTAGTGGAACAGATCATCAGGCCGACGGGGCTGGTGGACCCCGAGGTGTTTGTTCGACCCGTCACCGGCCAGATTGACGACCTCATGGCCGAGATCGGGAAGCGCGTCGCGCGAAACGAGCGGGTGCTGGTGACCACCCTCACCAAGAAAATGGCCGAAGACCTCACCGATTACCTGCGCGAAGCGGGGATAAAGGTCCGCTACCTGCATTCCGAGATCAACACCCTGGAGCGGATGGTGATCATCCGCGACCTGCGCCTGGGCGTCTTCGATGTCCTGGTGGGCATAAACCTGCTGAGGGAGGGGCTTGATCTCCCCGAGGTCTCGCTGGTCGCCATCCTCGATGCCGACAAGGAAGGCTTTCTCCGCTCGGAAAGGTCCCTGATCCAGACCATCGGCAGGGCCGCCCGCAACGTCAACGGCCAGGTCGTCATGTACGCCGACACGGTTACCGATTCCATGAAAAGGGCCATCGACGAGACCAACCGCCGCCGCAACATCCAGCTGGAATACAACCTCAGAAACAATATAACGCCGCAGACGGTCAAAAAAGCCGTCCGCGACGTGCTCGAGGCCACCGTGGCGGCCGAGGCCAAGGCGCAGTACAAGATTGACGGGGCCGGGCTGCCGCGCGAGGAGATAAAAAATCTGATTGCCCGGCTGGATAAGGAAATGCGGTCGGCTGCCCGCGAACTGGCCTTCGAGCGCGCGGCTGAACTGCGCGACATGATCATCGAACTGAAAGCCCAGCTGTAGAAAGCTGAAAAAGAAACAAGGAAAAAGAAAACAGCCGCCAAAGAGGTAAAAAAAGGGATGGCCAAGGACAGGATTGTGATCAGGGGAGCGCGCTCCCATAACCTGAAAAATATTGATGTGGAAATACCCCGGGACAGGCTGGTGGTGATTACCGGCCTGAGCGGTTCGGGAAAGTCTTCCCTGGCTTTTGACACCATTTACGCCGAAGGACAGCGGCGCTACGTCGAATCCCTTTCCGCCTATGCCCGCCAGTTTCTGGGACAGATGGACAAACCCGATGTCGATTACATCGAGGGGCTCTCGCCCGCCATCTCCATCGACCAGAAAACAACCAGCCGCAACCCGCGTTCCACGGTGGGAACGGTTACGGAGATCTATGACTACCTCCGCCTGCTTTTTGCCCGGATCGGCAGGGTGCACTGCTACCAGTGCGGGAAGCCCATCAGCCAGCAGACTGTCGAGCAGATTGTGGACAGGCTGATGCAGTACGGCGAAGGGACCCGCCTGCAGGTGCTTTCACCCCTGGTTCGCGGGCGCAAGGGGGAACACCAGAAAGTATTCGACGAAATCCGCCGAAGCGGGTTTGTCAGGGTCCGCGTCAACGGCGAAACCAGGGAAGCCTCGGAGGAAATCAAGCTGGACAGGAATAAGAAACACACGATTGAAGCCGTGGTGGACAGGATTATTATCAGGCCCGGGCAGGAGAAGCGGCTGGCCGATTCCCTGGAAATGGCCATTAAGCTCTCCGAAGGGCTTGTTTCCATAGACGTGGCCGGGCGGGAAGAACTGCTTTTCAGCGAAAAATTCGCCTGCCCCGATTGCGGCATCAGCTTCGAAGAATTGACCCCGCGGATGTTTTCCTTCAACAACCCGTACGGCGCCTGCCCGGACTGCGGCGGGCTCGGCTTCAAACTGGAAATAGACCCGGCCCTGGTGGTGCCGGATGACGGCAAAAGCCTGCTGGAGGGGGCGATTGAGCCCTGGAGCAAGGGCCTTTCTCCCTGGTACATGGGCATGCTGGAATCGGTCTCCCAGCAGTACGGCTTTTCCATGCACACTCCCTTCCGGGATCTCACCCCAGAGCAGCAGGAAGTCATTCTGTACGGCAGCGGAGGCAAGAGGATCCGTTTCCGCTACCACAACTCCCAGGGGGAGCTCCGCGTTTTCGACACGACATACGAAGGCGTTATTCCCAACCTGGAACGCCGCTATAAAGAGACCCAGTCCGATTACGCCCGGCAGGAAATCGAGTCCTACATGAGCAGCAGCGAGTGTCCCAGCTGCCGGGGCGCCAGGCTCAAACCGGAAAGCCTGGCCGTAACGATCAACGGCAAAAACATCTGGGAAGTGACCCGGCTTTCCGTGGGCGAGGCCCTGGAGTTTTTCAATTCCCTGGACCTCACGGAAAGGGAGCGGCACATCGCGCGCCAGGTCCTGAAAGAAATCAAAGAAAGGCTTGGTTTTCTGGTTAACGTCGGCCTGGATTACCTGACCCTGCACCGTTCGGCGGGCACCCTTTCCGGTGGTGAAGCCCAGCGCATCAGGCTGGCCACGCAGATCGGCTCCAGCCTGATGGGGGTGCTGTACATTCTTGACGAACCATCCATCGGGCTGCACCAGCGCGACAACAACCGCCTGATCAATACCCTCAAGGCCCTGCGCGACCTGGGCAACACGGTCCTGGTTGTTGAACACGACGTGGACACCATCTGCGCCGCCGACCATGTCATCGACATCGGCCCGGGAGCCGGCGTTCACGGCGGGTTCATCGTCGCCCAGGGCACGGTTGAGGAGATCAAGGCCAACCCCGCTTCGATTACCGGCGCTTACCTGAGCGGGCGCCTGAGCATACCGGTTCCCCGCCTGAGGCGCAAACCAAACGGGAAGTGGCTGCAAATTTTGGGCGCCCGGGAGCACAACCTGAAGAACATCGATGTCGCCATTCCCCTCAACCTGTTTACCTGTGTGACGGGTGTTTCCGGATCGGGCAAGAGTACCCTGGTGAACGAAATCCTTTACCAGTACCTGGCCCAGGTGCTGCACAGGGCCAAGACCAGGCCCGGCCGTCATGACGGCGTGCGCGGCACAGAGCACCTGGACAAGGTCATCAACATCGACCAGTCGCCCATCGGCCGGACGCCCCGGTCCAATCCCGCCACTTACACGGGGGTGTTTGACGGCATAAGAGAGGTCTTTGCCCAAACCCCCGAAGCCCGCCTGAGGGGATACCGGGCCGGCCGCTTCAGCTTCAACGTCAAGGGCGGCCGCTGCGAGGCCTGCAGCGGGGACGGGATAATCAAGATCGAGATGCATTTTTTACCCGACGTCTATGTCCCCTGCGAGGTCTGCAAGGGGAAACGCTACAACCGCGAAACGCTGGAAGTGAGGTATAAAGGGAAGTCCATCTCCCAGGTCCTCGAGATGACAGTGGATGAAGCCGCCGACTTTTTCCGGAACCACCCTAAGATCTTCCGCAAACTCAAGACCATGCAGGACGTGGGACTTGGTTACATCCAGCTGGGGCAGCCGGCGACCACCCTGTCGGGCGGCGAGGCCCAGCGGGTCAAGCTGGCCACGGAGCTGAGCCGCCGCTCCAACGGCAAGACCCTTTACATCCTTGACGAGCCCACCACGGGCCTGCACATGGCCGATATTCAAAAACTGCTGGAGGTGTTGAACCGGCTGGTTGAGGCGGGAGATACCGTGCTCGTCATCGAGCACAACCTGGACGTGATCAAGACCGCCGACTATATCATCGACCTGGGGCCGGAGGGCGGCGACCGGGGAGGCGAAATCATCGCCGCGGGTACTCCCGAGGAAATCTGCCTTAATTCGGCAAGCTACACGGGAGAGTTCTTAAAGAGGGTGCTTAAGAGGTGAAAGCGTGTGCTGGAGGAAAAATTGAAAAACCTTCCGGGCGAGACCGGCGTTTACCTGATGAAAGACGCCCAGGGCAAAATCATTTATGTCGGCAAGGCTTTGAACATCAAGAACCGGGTAAGGTCGTATTTCTTTTCCCGGCATGCCGACTCCCCCCGCACCCGCGCCCTCGTCAAGAATATTCATGACCTGGAATACATTCTTACGGACAGCGAAATCGAGGCCCTGATCCTGGAAAGCAACCTGATCAAGGAGCATAAGCCGAAATACAACGTGCGCCTGACCGATGACAAGAATTACCCCTATCTCAGGGTTTCGGTACAGGAGCCGTTCCCCCGCCTGGAGATTGTCCGCGCCCGTAAAAAAGACGGGGCCCGTTATTTTGGGCCGTATACCGACACGGGAGCGGTGAACGAGACGCTGCGGCTGATCAAAAAGATATTTCCCCTGCGCTCCTGCAAGCAGGCCGCCTTTGCCGGGCGGGACCAACCGTGTCTCAATTATCACATCAACCGCTGCGCCGCACCGTGCCGCGGCGGGATAACTCCGGACGAATACCGGAAAATGGTTGATGAAGTCCTTCTTTTCCTGGAAGGAAAGCGTGAGGACCTGGTGAAAACCCTAAAGAGCAGGATGGAAAAAGCGGCGGAGGAACTGGAATTTGAAAAGGCCGCCGTGATAAGAGACCAGCTGCAGGCCGTGGAAAAGGTGGTTGCCAGGCAGAAAATCATCTCCGGGCGGGCTGCCGATATGGACGTGATAAACTGTGCTCGCAGCGTCAACCTGGCGTGCGTGGAGATATTCTTCGTGAGGGAAGGGAAGCTTTTGGGCAGGGACCATTTCTTCCTGGAAGGTGCCGGGGAGTCCGGAAGCGGGGAAATCCTGGGTTCGTTCATTAAGCAGTATTACAGCGAGGCGGGGCATATCCCTGCCGAGGTCCTGCTTCCCCAGCCGGCGGAAGAAGAAAGGGTCCTGGAAACCTGGCTTTCGGGAAAACGGGGCAGCCGCGTTCGCCTTCAGGTCCCGAAACACGGCGAAAAATACGCGCTGGTGGAGATGGCCGGCAAAAACGCGCTGGAGAGCCTGCAGCTCGAAGTCGGCAGGAGAGCGGTGCGGGACGGTATGAGCAGGGAAGCCCTGGCCCAAATCGCGCAGTATTTGGGCCTGCCCGGGGAGCCCGGGCGGATCGAGTGTTTTGACGTTTCCCATCTTCAGGGAGCGGAAACGGTGGCCTCCATGGTCGTTTTCGAGGACGGCAGGGCCAGCCCTTCCCAGTACCGCCGCTTCAGGATCAGGAATGTGGAAGGTCCCGACGACTTCGCCAGCATGGCCGAGGTGATAGAGCGCCGCTTTATTAAAGCCGCCGAGGGTGATGAAAAATTCAAAGACCTTCCCGACCTGGTGGTGGTTGACGGCGGGAAAGGCCAGCTTTCGTCGGCCCGCCAAGCTATGGACCGCCTGGGGTATTCCCACATCACGGCCGTGGGACTGGCCAAGGAGAATGAATGGGTGTACGTCGAAGGCAGTTCCGATCCCCTCATCCTGCCGCGTAATTCCCAGGGCCTTTACCTCCTGCAGAGGATACGCGACGAAGCCCACCGTTTCGCCGTTTCCTACCATCGCCTGCTCAGGGGGAGGCGTAGCCTTTCTTCGGCCCTTGACGAGATACCGGGCATCGGGCCGAAGAGGAAGGCGGCCCTGTTAAAACATTACGGAATGTCCCTGAAAAAGCTGCTCAACGCTTCCGAAGAAGAATTATCAAGGGTGGAAGGGATAAACAGGGAAACGGCCCGGCAGGTGTGGGAATATTTTCACCCGGCTGAAATTAAGGAGACCGGCAAGTAGCTGGTATACTATAATGTTAATGAAAGTAGAGATTAAATAAAAACCCAATGACGTAAAAAAGGGGGCAAATTGCCATGAATCTCCTCATTCGCTGGCTGCTGAACACCGTGGCCCTTGGCATCACCGCGTACCTCTTGGAGGGCATAAAGGTGAGCGGTTTTGGCGCGGCCCTGGCGGCGGCTCTTGTCCTGGGGATCGTCAATGCCGTGATCCGCCCTTTGTTCATTATCCTTACGCTTCCGCTCAACTTCCTTACCCTGGGACTCTTTACCTTTGTCATAAACGGGATCATGTTGAAGCTGGCGGCCGCTCTCGTTCCCGGGTTCGAGGTGCGCGGCTTCTTGACGGCGGTTTTTGGCTCGATCCTTCTTTCCATCGCCAGCTTCATTCTTACCTCGCTGGTTAAAGATTAGCCGGCGGGCAAATGCTTGATATAACGGGAGGTTTATTGTGCCGGATATTAAATTGATTGCCATTGACCTGGACGATACCCTGCTTAAAAACGACTTGACCATTTCGCCGCGGGCCAAAAAAGCCATAACAAGGGCAGTGGAGTCCGGTGTCGCCGTTACTTTAGCCACAGGACGCATGTTTGCTTCGGCGCTTCCCTTTGCCCGCGATTTAAACCTTGACCTGCCGTTGATTACTTACCAGGGGGCGCTGGTCAAGTACGCCGACGGGAGGGTTGTTTATCACCAGCCCCTGCCTCTTGGCCTGGCCAGGGAAGTGTCAAGGTTCTTGAAACCATACGGGTACCATGTCAACGTGTATATTAACGATGAATTATACATGGAAAAGGACTCTCCGGAAGGCCAGCGCTATGCCGGTATAGCCAGGGTTCCCGTCCACCTGGTTGAAGACCTCCGGGCAGCACTGACGCAGGACCCTACCAAGATGCTGGTCATTGTCGAGGAACCGGAAATAGATTATCTTATTGCAGATTTAAAGAAAGAGTTTGCTGGGACGATAAACATAACAAAATCAAAATCGAATTTTCTGGAAATCGGGCACAAGGAAGCCACCAAGGGCAGGGCCTTGGAGAGCCTGGCCCGCAGTTTGGGGCTGGCGCCTTCCCGGGTGATGGCCATAGGCGACAGCTGGAATGATATAGATATGCTTGAATTTGCAGGGTTGGGCGTGGCTGTGGAAAATGCCGCGCCGGAAGTAAAACGGGCAGCCCGCTACATTACGCGCAGCAACGACGACGATGGTGTGGCGGAAGCCATCGAGAACCTGGTTCTGAGCGGTCTGAAAAGAGAGTTATAAAACGGGTCCCCTGTCTAATAATATTTGTAGATAGTATTTACTGGCGCCGGTAAAAAGGAGCAGGGGAAAGGTGAAATTTTTTGGCGATTACCATGTTCATACCACCCTCAGCGACGGCCGGGGAACAGTGGAGGAAATGGTCGAGGCCGCCAGCCGCCGGGGCCTGAAAGAATTCGGCCTGGCGGAGCACGGCCCGGCCAGCATAGGTACGGGAGTGAAAGACGAGGGAGTCTATCTCACGATAAAAGAAAAATTGCGCGCCCTGCAGGCCGGTTATCCCGACCTGCAGCTGTACACCGGCGCTGAGGCGGACATCATTGGTCCTGACGGGAGGCTTGACCTGAGCAAAAAGGTGATTAAACAACTGGATTACCTGCTGGTAGGACTGCACCCTTATGTTTTGCCCCAAAAAGCGGCGGGGGCGGCCTGGCTTTTGGCGAACCAGGCGCCGGGAAGGTTTTCTTTTTTAAAAAAGCGGGTAAAAAACTGGAATACCAAAGCCGTTGTCGAGGCGGTACACTCCTGCGGCGTGACGGCGTTGGCCCACCCCGGGCTCAAGATGGAAATCGACATCCCGGAGGCGGCGAGAGCCTGCTGCGCCCGGGACGTGGCCTGGGAAATTAACACGGGGCATAGATTTCCTTCCTGCCGGGAAGTCCTGGAAGCCGCCCGCTGCGGTGTTGACTTTATTGTCAACAGCGATGCCCATTTTCCCGAAACCGTCGGCTGCCTGGATTACGGGTCCTGGGTGCTGGAAAAAGCGGGAGTGCCCTGCGAGCGCGTGCGCAATGCGCTGCACGAGGAGGAGTGAAAAGGGATATGGAAACAAAAAACGGTTTCGCTTTTCTGATCATCACCGGTTTATCGGGAGCGGGGAAGACGCACGCCATCAGGGCGTTGGAAGACCTGGGTTTTTTTTGTGTGGATAACCTGCCGCCCGCCCTGCTGCCCAAGTTCGCCGAGCTTTGCCTGGAAGCCAAGGGGCGAATAGAACAGATAGCCGTGGTAATCGATGCTCGGGGAGGACGGTTTTTTGACGACCTCTTTTTCGCCCTGGAGGAACTGCGGAAAAACGAGTATCCTTATGAAATCCTTTTCCTGGAAGCCAGCACGGAAGTCCTGGTCAAGCGTTTCAAAGAAACCAGGCGCCGTCACCCGCTCTCCGGCCAGGGGAGGCTGCTGGAGGACATACTCCTGGAACGCAAACGCCTCGAGGAGCTTCGCGGTATCGCCAACAAGATCATCGACACCTCGGAGATGACGACCGGGCAGCTCAAGACCCAGATAGTCGAGCTTTACGGCCCGCAGAACGAAAAGGTGAGGATGAACATTACGGTAATGTCCTTCGGCTACAAATACGGCATACCGCTTGACGCCGACCTGGTCATTGATGTGCGTTTCATTCCCAACCCTTTTTATGACCCTTCGCTGAGCGCGCTTACTGGCAATGAAGAAGAAGTGAAGGAGTATGTTCTCCAATCGCCCGTCACCGCGGAGTTTCTATTGAAATATTACGAGCTGCTCAACTTCCTGCTTCCCCATTACCTGGACGAAGGGAAGACCCACCTGGTGATAGCCATAGGCTGCACAGGCGGCCGCCACCGTTCGGTTGTGCTGGCCAACCGGATGGGAGAAATGCTATCCGGCAGCGAGTACAGGGTGTCCGTGCGGCACCGCGATATGCCTAAAGGCGCGGAGAGGGATCCGGTATGAGGTTGAAAGAATGTTTCCGCCTAAAAAACGTTTACCAGAAGCACCACCTGAAAAGGGGGCCTCGCCTGGTGGTGATCGGGGGCGGCACGGGACTGGCTGTTTTATTGAGAGGCCTAAAGGAATACACCTCAAACCTTACGGCTGTCGTTTCAGTGGCCGATGACGGGGGAAGTTCCGGCAGGCTGAGGGGCCAGTTCGGCATCCTCCCGCCGGGCGATCTCCGCAACTGCCTGGTTGCGCTGGCGGATACCGAGCCGGTGATGGAGAAACTGTTCAACTACCGCTTCACCAAGGGAGAACTGGCCGGGCACAACCTGGGCAATCTCCTCATCGCCGCCATGGCCGACCTGTCCGGCAGTTTTGAATACGCCATCCGGGAAATCGGCAAGGTCCTGGCGATTCGCGGGCGCGTCATACCGTCCACCCTGGACCATATCGTGCTGGCGGCGGAACTGCAGGACGGTTCGATAATCATGGGCGAATCGAGTATTAACAGGACCCCCAAGCCCATAAAGAGGGTGTTCGCCGTTCCCGACAACCATGTGCCCGTTCCGGAAGCGGTCGAAGCCATCATGGAGGCCGACGCCGTGATCCTGGGACCGGGGAGCCTTTATACGAGCGTGATTCCAAACCTGCTGGTTCCCGGGATAGCGGAGGCGGTACGGGACGCCCCGGGGAAAAAAATATACGTCTGCAATATTATGACTCAGCCCAACGAAACCTTGCAGCACAAAGCCAGTGACCACCTGGAGGCCATCTTTCGCCACTCGTTTCCCAACCTGGTCCAGTACATGATAGTCAACAACAAGGAAATACCGCTGCCGCTCAGGGAGAGATACGCCAGGGAAGGCGCCGGGGTCGTGGAAATAGACATGGACGTGCTGGGCAAACTGCCGGTCAAAGTGATTTCCGATGCTCTCAGTGAAGAGGGCGACTATATCCGCCACAATCCCCACAAGCTGGCGCGCCTGATTGTCAGGCATATTTTGGGATTGAAGCAGCCCGCAGTTTTTGATGATAACGTCGACCGCCGCCGGCCGTGGGGACCTCTGGATAAAATAACCGAAAATTTCAGGGGGGAGTAAAATGTCTTTCTCCACCCAGGCTAAGGACGAGCTGGCGCGTATCCTGCCGGAAAAAAGCTGCTGCCAGCTGGCGGAGCTTGCGGCCCTGGTTAGGATGGACGGGACCATTAACATCAGTGCCGGGCACAGGATCGGCCTTCAGGTCAAAACAGAAAGCGCCGCGGTTGCCAGGAAAATTTTTCGACTGGCCAAAAACCTTTTGAATTCGGAAGTGGAAATACGCGTCCAAAAAAGAACGTTCCTGAGGAAAACAAACCTTTACCATGTTCACCTGCTTCCCAACCCAGGGATGAGCGGCTTCCTGAAAAGGCTCGGGGTCATAAAAGGTGACGGGTCCATCTTTCCAGGAATTAAAAAGTCCCTGGTAAAATCGCAGTGCTGCCGCCGCAGCTACCTGCGCGGCGCTTTCCTGGGCGCCGGCTCGGTCAGCAGCCCGGAAGGAAACTACCACCTGGAAATAATCACGGGAGATTTGGATTATGCCCATTCCCTGGCCGCCCTGATTAACCGGTTTTTGGGAATGCAGGCCAAGGTGAGCAGCAGAAAAAGATGCCATATTGTATACCTGAAGGAAAGCGATCAAATATCCGCGTTTTTAAACATCATCGGCGCCCACCAGGCCCTTCTAAATTTTGAAAATATCCGGATCATCAAGGGGATGCGCAACCAGGTCAACCGGCTGGTCAACTGTGAAACGGCCAATTTGAGCAAAACCGTGAACGCCTCTTTGAAACAGGTCGAAAACATCCGGTTCATTGACCGGGTGATAGGTATTGACAGGCTGCCTTCGCGGCTGCAGTCGATTGCCCGCCTGCGCCTGGACAACCCCGATGCCAGCCTGAAGGAACTGGGAGAGATGATGGATCCCCCCATCGGCAAGTCGGGAGTAAACCACAGGATGCGGAGAATAGAAGAAATAAGCGAGGAATTGAGAAGCCGTTTCCAAACATAAATTTTCTTCAGCAAGGCATAAAAAATCAATTTTATTGCTGTTATATCTTGATAAGTTTAGTATAATTGATAGCGGTTGGAGTTTTTTAAGACGAGTGGAGGTGATAACATGGCTTACGCGATTAACGATGAGTGCATTTCTTGCGGCGCTTGCGAAGCTCAATGTCCGGCCGGTGCTATCAGTGAGGGGGACGGCAAATACGTCATTGACCCTAGTAAGTGCACAGAATGCGGCGCCTGTGCCGATGTTTGCCCGGTAGGTGCTCCCAACCCTGAGTGAAGCTGTTTTTTTGGAGGCGCGTGGTTCAAAGACCGCGTGCCTTTTGCTTTTTATGGCCTGGCAGCAGCCAACCGGCTAGAATTAATTGGCTCAGGAGGATATAATTTAGATAAGGTTTATTTGATGGAAAGCAGGAATTTAAAAAAAAATAAAGAAAAAATAAAAGAATAAGTGATACGGCGAGATCAAGCGAGAAAACAAAAGGGGGGAGATGGATGAATATCAATTATGGACTGCGTCTTGAACAGACCCAGAAATTGGTAATGACTCCCGAGCTGCGCCAGGCCATTAAAATTCTCCAGCTCTCTTCGTTGGAATTGACTGATTACGTAAACCAGATGCTTACGGAAAACCCGCTGATCGAGATTAATGAAGAAGAAATTTATCCCCGGCAGGAAAAGGAGCAAAAAAAGGAAGCCGAAATAGACTGGGAAGATTATTTGCAGGAAACGCGCGATTTATCTGAGCCAAGGCAGCCCCAGGAAGTCAAAACCGAGTTTTCGTTTGAAAATTTCATAACCAGGGGGACAAGTTTGCACGAGTACCTCCTCTCCCAGCTGGGTTACCTCCGCCTTAACCGGGAAGAGTCCAGGATTGCGCGCTATTTAATCGGGAATATTGATTCCAGCGGGTACCTGGCGGTTACCGTGGAACAAGCGAGCCTTGATTTAAAAACGACCGGTGAAAAGATTGAAAAGGTCCTTGCCGTTATCCAGGGGTTTGACCCGATTGGGGTGGGGGCGCGCAGCTTAAGCGAGTGCCTGTTGATTCAACTGAAACAAAAAGGCGTCAGCGATCCCGCTTTGTATGAATTGGTGGAAAAGCATCTTGAAAACATAGCCGCCGGAAAATTGAGCAAGGTCGCCCAGGTGCTGAATCTTCCCATCACCAAGGTACAGGAAATGGCCGACCTGATAAAAACCTTGAATCCCAGGCCGGGGGCTTCGTTCGGAGGGGACGACGTTCGCTACATCGTGCCTGATGTCCTGGTGGAAAGGATTGATAACGACTATATCATCCTGGTCAATGATAACCACATACCTCATTTGACCATCAACAAGACATACAGCGCAATTTTGAAAAAAAGCAGCGAAGCGGACGATGTTACGAGAGGTTTCGTTGAGAATAAACTCAACCAGGCCCTTTGGCTGATTCGCAGCATCGAGCAGAGGCGAATGACGATTTACCAGGTGGCCAGCGCCCTGGTAAGCATGCAGCGGCAGTTCTTTGACCACGGCATAAAACACCTTAAACCTTTAACCCTAAAGCAGGTCGCCGAAAGGATCAACGTCCATGAATCGACGGTGAGCAGGGCCACGGCCAACAAATACATTCAGACACCGCACGGCATCTTTGAATTCAAGTTTTTTTTCAATTCCGGCCTCAATACGGACAAGGGCGAAAGCGCTTCCTCGGAAAGCATCAGGAGACTGTTGCAGGAAATCATCAGGGAGGAAAACCCCTGCAAGCCTTACAGCGATCAAAAGCTCGCCGATATACTCAACTCTCGCGGCATCAGAATCGCCCGCCGCACGGTTACCAAATACCGTGAGGGAATGGGCATACCCAACACGGGTTTTCGCAAGCGATACTGATTTTTTAAGGTAAAATTTTGGAAATAATCTTGTAACTCGAAGGTTTATTTGCTAAATTAATAATAGGGAGCGGTACAGGCGGCACAGCACCATGTTTATTTATTAAACTGCCGGGACATAATAGTAGATGGCCGGGACATAATATGACCCGAGGGGGGCTTTTTATTGAAAGATATGGAAGACCTGCTGGTGAAATTGGCGCCGGAGATAATAGTTTTATTGGAAAGGCGGTATAATATACTCCGGGCTGTAAGTTTCAACCAGCCTATTGGCAGGCGCCTGCTGGCGGAACAGCTTTCGCTTGGGGAAAGGGTTGTCCGCGCCGAGCTGGATTTTTTAAAAAACCAACAGCTTTTGGTGTCGGACTTATCCGGCGTTTCCCTCACCCCGGAGTGCGAGTCACTGCTGCCGGAGATGGCGAGCCTGCTGCACAGGGTGCAGGGGCTTTCCCTCCTGGAAAACTATATCAGCCAGAAGACGGGCTTAAAACGAGTCGTGATTGTGCCCGGCGATGTCGATAAGGACCGCAGCACCCTGCGAGAACTGGGCAAAGCGGTCGGCCGTTTTATCCGGGATACGGCGCGCGACGGATGGGTAATTGCCGTGACCGGCGGGACAACGATGGCCGAGGTGGCGCGCAGTGTGCCTCCGGCCCACGGGAAAAGACAGCTGCTGGTTGTGCCGGCCCGCGGGGGTCTCGGCGAAGACGTGGAAATCCAGGCAAACACGATTGCGGCAGCCATTGCCCGGGGTCTGGGAGCCGCCTACCGCCTGCTGCATGTGCCTGACGGGATCGTGGGCGGGGCGCTGGAGAGCCTCCTGGCTGACCATAAAGTGCAGGAAGTCATTAATCTATCGAAACGCGCCAACCTTTTACTGCACGGGATAGGTATTCCCCAGGTCATGGCCAGCCGGCGCGACCTTGACTGGCAGGAGCTTTTCGCCCAAAAAGAGAAACCGCCTGCAGGCGAGGCTTTCGGCTGTTTTTTTGCCGCCGACGGTTCGGTGGTGATAACAACCCCCACCGTGGGACCAACGCTGGAGGAGCTGTCCAGGCTGGAAATGGTGGCGGCGGTGGCGGGCGGAAGCAGCAAAGCGGAGGCAATCATGGCCGTGTTGAAAAACGGGTTTGTTCATACCCTTTTCACCGACCAGGGGGCTGCTGAGAGGATTAAGGAAATACTCGAACATTAAATAAACGAGGGGGTATATTTAATCATGAAAAAAGTGGGGATTAACGGTTTCGGACGCATCGGCAGGAATGTGTTCAGGGCGGCGTTACAAAAAAACGACCTTGATTTTGTCGCCGTGAATGACCTGACCGATTCTGCCACCCTGGCACACCTGTTGAAGTACGATTCGGTTCACGGCCGTTTCGAGGGGACGGTTGAGGCGAAAGAAGGGGCGATCGTCGTCAACGGCAAGGAGATTAAAGTGCTTGCCGAGAAAGACCCCGCCTCGCTGCCCTGGAAAGAGCTGGGGGTTGATATTGTCATCGAATCGACGGGCCGATTCACCGATGCCGAAAAAGCCGGGGCGCACCTGAAAGGGGGAGCGAAAAAAGTGATCATTTCCGCTCCCGCCAAAGGAGAGGACATCACCATAGTTATGGGTGTAAACGAGAACAGCTACGACCCGGAGAAGCACAATATTATTTCCAATGCTTCCTGCACCACCAACTGCCTGGCCCCGCTCGTCAAGGTCCTGCATGACAGATTCAAGGTGCGGCGCGGGTTGATGACCACGGTGCATTCCTATACAAACGACCAGCAGATCCTGGACCTTCCCCACAAAGACTTGAGGAGAGCCAGGGCTGCGGCCATGTCGATTATCCCGACCACGACGGGAGCGGCCAAAGCTGTAACCCTGGTGCTGCCGGAACTGAAAGGCAGGCTGAACGGGTTTGCCATGCGCGTGCCGACTCCCAACGTCTCGGTGGTGGACTTTGTTGCCGAGCTGGAGCGCGCGGTCACGGTGGAAGAAGTGAACGCCGGCCTTAAGGAAGCGGCGGAAAACGAATTGAAAGGCATCCTGGCTTATTCCGACGAACCGCTTGTCTCCAGGGACTATAACGGTGATTCTCATTCCTCGATAGTTGACGGGCTTTCCACGATGGTCGTAGACGGCAGCATGGTCAAAGTGGTCGCCTGGTATGACAACGAGTGGGGCTATTCCTGCCGGGTTGTCGACCTGGCCCGTTATATCGCGGAAAGATTGTAGCCGGTAAAACTAAACGGAGGCGAAACGATGAATAAACAGACCGTTCGGGACATCGATGTGGGGGGAAAGAAGGTCCTCCTGCGCGTCGATTTCAATGTCCCCATAGAAAACGGGAAAATCACCGACGATACCCGCATGATTTATGCCCTGCCCACCATCAGGTACCTGCTGGAGAACAAGGCTGCGGTGCTCATCATGACGCACCTTGGCCGGCCTAAGGGCAAGGTTGTGCCTGAACTGAGCGTCAGGCCGCTGGTGAAACATTTGAGTTCTCTGCTGGGGCAGGAAGTGCTTTTCGCCGGCGACTGCGGCGGCGACGAATCCGCGCGGGTCAGCTCGGAAATCAAACCGGGGCAGGTGGCCCTGCTCGAAAACACCCGTTTTTACCCGGGAGAGGAAAAAAACGACCCGGAAATGGCCCGGAAGCTGGCAGGGCTGGCCGATATTTACGTTAATGACGCGTTCGGCGCCGCTCACCGGGCGCATGCCTCCACGGAGGGCGTGGCCCGCTACCTGCCTGCCGTGGCCGGGTTTCTTTTAGAAAAGGAGCTGAATGTTTTATCCGGGATCGTAAACAACGCTGAAAGGCCTTTTATCGTGGTATTGGGAGGTGCCAAGATCAGCGACAAGCTTCCCGTCATAAAAAGGTTGTTGGACAGGGTTGATGCCATGCTGGTCGGGGGCGGGCTGGCCAATACCCTGCTTAAGGCCAGCGGGAAGGAAACAGGGAAATCCCTGGTCGAGGAAGACAAGCTGGCCGAAGCGGGGAGTATCCTCAGGGAGGCTGCAGAGGCCGGAAAAGAAATGCTCCTGCCGGGCGATGTGGTGGTGGCGGACAGGTTTTCCGCCGGTGCCCAGGCCAGGGTGGTGCAGGCCGGCAGCATACCCGCGGACTGGATGGTCCTGGACATCGGGCCGGAGACGGTCAAGACTTATGCCCGGGCCATTGGCCAGGCCAAGACGGTCTTTTGGAACGGGCCCCTAGGCGTCTACGAATTTGAAAGGTTCGCCTGCGGAACGAACGAGATTGCGAAGGCGGTGGCGGAGGCGAAGGCCAAAACCGTGATCGGCGGGGGTGATGTGGTCGCGGCCGTCGAAAAAACGGGCCTGGCTGACCGGATATACCACATTTCGACCGGCGGCGGGGCTTCGCTGGAGTTCCTGGAAGGCCGGACCCTGCCGGGCGTGGCGGTTCTTCAGGAAAAGTAAGGAGTCGAGGAGGGGGTAAGCCATGCGCCAGCCAATTGTCGGCGCAAACTGGAAGATGCACAAGACCCTGGGAGAGGCCAGGGATTTTATCACGGGATTACCGGCTGACCCGGAAACATTCCGCCGGGTGGAAGTGGTGATATTCCCGCCGTTTACTGCTCTGGCCGCGGTCAAAGAAGCCCTGCGGGGCACGGGTATAAAGCTGGGCGCGCAGAACATGCACCCGGCGGAAAAGGGGGCCTTTACCGGCGAGGTCTCGCCTCTTATGCTGCTGGACGCGGGGTGCAGCCATGTTATCGTGGGCCATTCCGAGCGACGGCGCATTTTCGGTGAAACGAACGAGTTTATCAATGAAAAGGTAAAATCCGCCCTGGCCCATAAACTCATTCCCCTGCTATGCATCGGCGAGACGCTGGAAGAGAAGAGAAACGGCCGTACGGAGGAAGTGTGCGAACAACAGCTTTTCGAGTCGCTGGCCGGTGTGGAGGGGCAGGACGTCGCCGGAATGGTTATCGCCTACGAACCGGTATGGGCCATTGGCACCGGGGTTAACGCCACAGCCGGCGACGCGGAAGAAACCATCGGGTTTATCCGGGACCTGCTGCGAAAAAGGTACGGCAACGCGGTGGCTGGCGCCGTAAGGATCCAGTACGGCGGCAGCGTAAAGCCGGACAACGCCGGCGATTATTTCCAAGAAGAAAACATTGACGGGGCCCTGGTTGGCGGAGCCAGCCTGGAAGGTAGGTCCTTTTTTGAAATTGTCAGGAGCGCGGCGGCAGCCGGTTAAACGTTCTTCATCCAAGGAGGAAAACCAATGGCATATAAACCGGCAGTATTGATCATCCTTGACGGCTGGGGAGTTTCCGGAAAAAAGGAGGGAAACGCCGTCGCCGCTGCCCGCAAGCCCTGTTTTGAGAGCTTGCTGGCTCAATACCCGAACGCCGTGCTGGAGGCGTCGGGAGAGAGCGTCGGACTTCCCGAGGGGCAGATGGGCAACTCGGAAGTGGGGCACCTTAATATCGGGGCGGGCAGGATTGTTTACCAGGAACTGACCAGGATAAACAGGGCCATCCGGACGGGTGAATTCCAAAAGAACCCAGTTTTGACGGAAGCGATGGATAAAGCAGCTCAAGGCGGCAAGAACTTGCACTTGATGGGACTGCTCTCGGATGGCGGTGTGCACAGCCACATTGACCACCTCTTTTCCCTCCTGGAGATGGCTGCCGCCAGGGGCCTCAAAAAGGTGTTCGTCCATGCCCTGCTGGACGGCCGGGACGTGCCGCCGGCCAATGCCGGGGAGTACGTACGGGCCCTGGAAGAGAAAATGAGAGAACTCAAAACGGGAAAAATAGCCACCGTTACGGGGCGCTATTACACCATGGACCGCGACAAGCGCTGGGACAGGGTGGAGAAAGGCTACCGGGCGATGGTGGAAGGCGAGGGGCTCAAGGCCAGCATGGCGCTGGAGGCTGTGGAAAAAGCCTATGAGATGAAGCTGACCGATGAGTTTGTGAAGCCCACGGTCATTGTGGACAATGAGGGCAGGCCGGTGGGCTTGGTGCAACCCCAGGACGTGATGATCATGTTTAATTTCCGGGCGGACCGGGCCAGGCAGATTTCCTACGCCTTCACCGAGCCTGGATTCAAGGCCTTTGCCAGGTCTGGCGGCTTCCTGGGCCTCCATTATGTCTGCTTTACCCAGTATGATGCGGCTCTTGAGGCGCCGGTGGCCTTTCCTCCCCAGAACCTGGACAACACCCTGGGAGAGGTTGTCAGCAAAGCCGGGCTGAGACAGTTGAGGATAGCCGAGACCGAAAAATACGCCCATGTGACCTTTTTTTTCAACGGCGGACTGGAGGAACCCTATCCCGGCGAGGACCGGGTCCTTATCGACTCGCCTAAGGTGGCCACCTACAACCTGCAGCCGGAAATGAGCGCGCCCGGGATAACAGGCAAGGCGGTGGAGATGATTGATGAGCAGGACTACGACCTGGTTGTCATTAATTACGCCAACCCGGACATGGTTGGCCATACAGGGCAGTTTGCGGCGGCAGTCAAAGCCATTGAAACGGTTGACAGGTGCATGAAAAAAGTTATTGAAAAGGTCGTGGAAAAGGGCGGGGCTTGCCTTATCACCGCCGATCACGGCAATGCCGAGTGCATGCTGGACACTGAAACCCGCCAGCCCGTGACTGCTCACACCTGCAACCTGGTCCCCGTTATTCTGGCCGGGCGCGGCACTCAAAAAATGCGGCTTCGCAGCGGCAGCTTGCAGGACATTGCACCCACCGTGCTGGAGCTGATGGACATTGAAAAACCGGTGGAAATGACCGGAGAAAGCCTCATAATCAAAGATTAAAGAATGAATGGAGTGGATTATTTATGAGCGCGATTATTGACGTTTATGCCCGGGAAATTCTCGATTCCCGCGGCAACCCCACCGTTGAAGTGGACGTTACGCTTGAAGACGGTTCATTCGGCAGGGCCGCCGTCCCGTCCGGCGCATCCACGGGAGCATACGAGGCCGTGGAGTTAAGAGACGGGGACGAGAAGCGTTTTTTGGGCAAAGGAGTGATGAAGGCGGTTACCAATGTTAATACCATTATCGCTCCGGCCTTGCTGGACACCGATGCCCTGGACCAGGCCGGTATCGACGGCCGGCTGATCGAACTGGACGGGACTCCCAACAAGAGCAAACTGGGGGCGAACGCCGTTCTGGGCGTCTCTCTCGCCGTGGCCAAGGCGGCGGCTGCTTATTCGGGGCTGCCGCTGTACAGGTATATCGGTGGTTCCAATGCCCGGGTGCTCCCTGTGCCTTTGATGAATATCCTCAATGGAGGCAAGCATGCCGACAACAACGTGGACATCCAGGAATTCATGATTGCGCCCGTGGGAGCGTCCTCATTTACCGAAGCCTTTAGGATGGGTGTGGAAGTATTCCACAACTTGAAAAGCGTGCTCAAGAAAAAGGGGTATAACACGGCTGTCGGCGACGAGGGCGGTTTTGCGCCCAATTTGAGTTCCAATGAGGAAGCCCTGGAAATAATAGTGGAAGCGATCCACCGGGCGGGGTACAGACCGGGAGAGGACATCGGCCTGGCCATTGACACGGCGGCGAACGAGCTTTACCGTGAAGGGGCTTATTACCTGGCCGGGGAAGGGCTGACCAAATCTTCGGCTCAAATGGTGGAGTACTATGCGGCTCTTGCCGGAAGGTACCCAATCCTCTCCATCGAAGACGGGCTTTCCGAGGACGACTGGGAAGGATGGCGGCACCTGACGGGAGAACTGGGCAAAAAGGTCCAGATTGTGGGTGACGACCTCTTTGTTACCAATACCGAAAAACTTGAGAAAGGCATCCGGATGGGCGTCGCCAACAGCATCCTGATAAAGGTGAACCAGATCGGTACCCTTACCGAGACCCTGAACACCATTGAAATGGCCAAGCAGGCTGGTTACACGGCGGTTGTTTCTCACCGCTCCGGGGAGACTGAAGACGTGACCATTGCCGATCTGGTGGTGGCGGTAAACGCGGGGCAGATTAAGACGGGAGCGCCCTCGCGTACAGACCGGGTAGCCAAGTACAACCAACTGCTGAGGATAGAGGAAGAACTGGAGGACGCGGCCGTTTTTAAAGGCCGCAGGGCTTTTTACAACCTGGGGATATAGTTTTCCAGGGATTGAACGCAAATAAGCCGGGAACAGGCCCCACTTTGAAGTTGTATAACAATTTATGTTGTGATAAAATATCACTGTTGATTGGCAAAAGGGGGGTGTGTAAGGACTTGAAAACTGTCGTTTTGGTTTTACAGGTGATTTCATCTCTTGGTCTCATCGCTGCCGTCCTACTCCAGTCCGGGAAAAGCGCCGGCCTGTCGGGCGCCATTGCCGGCGGAGCCGAGAATATCTTCGGTAAAAAGAAAGGCCTGGATGATTTCCTGAGCAAGCTGTCTTTGATTTTTGCCGTGTCTTTCATTGTATTAACCATTGCTTTGTCCCTCATATAGACTTGGGAGGAGAACCTGTTAAGGAGGAAAGAAAGGAATGAACTTCACGTTTTGGGCGCCTTTAGCAGGTGTGGCGGCCCTTTTGTTTGCCTTTTACCTGGCAAACAGGATTGCTAAAGTGAGCCCGGGTAATGAAACGATGCAGGAGATCGCGGAGGCCATTCATGAAGGGGCCATGGCCTTCCTGTTCCGTGAGTACAGGACGCTTGTGCTGTTTGTCATAGGGGTGGCCGGGTTTATTGTTGCGGCCGGCGTACTGACCCCGGGAGCCGAGAGCCTGCAGCCCGAAACCGCAGTCGCTTTCGTCGTGGGCGCAGTCTGCTCCGTTTCGGCTGGCTACATCGGGATGAATGTGGCTACCAGGGCCAACGTCAGGACCGCCAACGCCGCCCGGGAGAGCGCCAACAAGGCGCTGGGGATAGCTTTTTCCGGCGGTGCCGTAATGGGCATGTCCGTGGTTGGCCTGGGTCTTTTGGGGCTTGGGGTCGTGACTTACATCTTCGATAATCCCAGCGTGGTCAACGGCTTTGCCCTGGGCGCCAGCTCCATTGCCCTGTTTGGACGCGTCGGCGGCGGCATCTATACTAAGGCGGCCGATGTCGGTGCCGACCTGGTCGGTAAAGTGGAGGCAGGCATCCCCGAGGACGACCCTCGCAACCCGGCGGTCATAGCCGACAACGTTGGCGACAACGTGGGCGATGTGGCGGGAATGGGCGCCGACCTGTTCGAGTCATATGTCGGGTCCATCATTGCCGGCATGGCTCTTGCGGTGTCGCTGGGCCTGGGACGCAACGGCATTATCCTGCCCATTCTCATCGCGGCGGCCGGCGTGCTTGCTTCCATTATCGGGACATTCTTCGTCAGGACGGGCGAAGGATCCAACGCCCAAAAGGCCCTGAGCATGGGAACCTACGTGGCTGCGCTTCTCTCCGTCGCCGCTACATATTTGCTGGCCACCAGGATGCTCCCGGCAACCGGCAGCGTTACGGGAACCGGGGTCTTCACCGCTACGGTGGCAGGTTTAATTGCCGGCGTGCTGATCGGGAAAATTACGGAATACTATACTTCGGGCGACTACAAGCCGGTTAAAGAAATCGCCAAGGCTTCGCAGACCGGCGCCGCCACCAACATCATCTCGGGATTTGCCACCGGGATGCTGAGTACGGCCCTTCCCATCATTGTGATCGTCCTGGCCATTCTTATCGCTTACAAGTTTGCCGGGCTTTACGGCATTGCGCTGGCAGCCGTCGGGATGCTTTCCACCACCGGCATGGTCGTGGCCGTTGACGCTTACGGTCCGGTTGCCGATAACGCAGGCGGGATCGCAGAAATGTCTCACCTCGATCCCAAAGTGAGGAAAATAACTGATTCCCTTGATGCCGTGGGAAATACCACCGCAGCCATCGGCAAGGGTTTCGCCATCGGTTCTGCGGCCCTGACCGCCCTGGCGCTCTTTTCCGCGTACACGGCGGCTGCCGGGATCAAACAGATTGACCTGCTGAATCCCTCCGTGGTGGCCGGGCTTTTCCTGGGCGCCATGCTTCCCTACCTTTTTTCTTCCATGACCATGCGCGCCGTGGGGAGAGCGGCCTTTGAGATGATCGAGGAGGTCAGGAGGCAGTTTAAAACCATCCCCGGCCTGATGGAAGGAAAAGCCAAGCCCGATTATGCCAACTGCGTGCGCATAAGCACGGGGGCCGCTATCAGGGAAATGATCGTGCCGGGCCTGCTGGCCGTGCTTGCCCCGCTGGTGGTGGGCCTTCTTCCCGGGTTGGGGAAAGAGGCCCTGGGCGGCATGCTGGCCGGGGCCACCGCTTCCGGCTTCCTGGTAGCCGTAATGATGGCTAATGCCGGCGGGGCCTGGGACAACGCCAAGAAGTTTATTGAGGCGGGGAACTACGGCGGCAAAGGATCGCCGGCTCACACCGCCGCCGTCAACGGCGACACGGTCGGCGACCCCTTCAAAGACACCTCCGGTCCCTCGCTCAATATACTCATAAAGCTGATGACCATTGTCTCGCTTGTTTTTGCTCCCCTTTTCATGTAGATGCCTGGTGAAAGGCGATAACTGCAAATTCATTTGTGAATTTATTTGTGCCGCAGAGGCTCCTTGAGTTTTGGGGAGCCTTTTTGTTGTCGCCGGGGTTGAAGAAATCGCTAGTTTCCGGTCTATTTTGTTATTATTATGTTATAATGTATAAGACGATTTGCGCAAAGGAGATACGGCTTCAATGGAATACAAATTTTTGGGCAGAACAAAACTGCGCGTGTCGCTGGTGGGTTTTGGAGGCATCCCCATCCAGCGCGTTTCCGAAAAGGAAGCAGCCAGGGTCATACAAGCGGCCATAGACAAAGGGATAAACTTTTTCGATTCCGCACGCGGGTACACGGACAGCGAGAATAAAATAGGGCTGGGCATAAAAGGCAAAAGGGACGGGCTTGTCCTGGCCACCAAAACGATGGTCCGTTCCCATGATAAAATGAAAGACGAGATTGACAGGAGCTTAAAGGCGCTGGCTGTCGAATACATAGACCTGTACCAGTGCCACAACGTGCGCAGCCGGGAAGATATTGAGAAAATAACGGCACCCGGGGGGGCGCTTGAAGCCCTTCATAAAGCGCGAGAGGCGGGAAAAATCAGGTTTATCGGCCTGAGCGGCCACCGCCCGCCGGTCATAATGGAAGCCATTAAAACCGGGGCTTTCGACACGATCCAAGTTCCCTACAATTTTATCGAACGCCAGGTTGAAGAAGAACTGCTGCCCCTGGCTCGCCGGGAACAGCTGGGAATAATCGTGATGAAACCGCTTGCCGGCGGCGCTTTTTCCAGGCCCGACCTGGCGCTGCGTTTTTTGCTGGCTGCGGACGTGTCCACAATCATCCCCGGGATGGACAGCCTGGAACAGGTCGAGCAAAACGCCGCCCTGGCTGCGCGGCCTGAACCGCTGGAGCAGCCCGAACTGGAATACCTGTTGAAGGAAGCAAAAGAGGTGGGAAACCGCTTTTGCCGCCGGTGCGATTACTGCAAGCCGTGCCCGCAGGGCATCGACATAGCCACTCATTTTGTCCTCCACAGCTATTACCGGCGCTACGGGATGCCGGACTGGGCCAAGGACCGCTACCGGAAGCTTCCGGTCAACGCGGGGGCCTGCCAAGATTGCGGGCTCTGCGAGAGCAGGTGCCCTTACTCCCTGCCGGTCAGGGAAATGTTGAAGGAGGCGCACAAGGACATGGGGTAGGTGATGGTGGTGACCATTGTTCACCGCAGCGCAGAACCCTTTTTTTGGGAAGGCGAAAAAAGGCTCTTTTGCTTGCTCGTGCACGGCTTTACCGGCTCTCCCGGCGACATGCGCATACTCGGCGAACACCTCAGGGATAAAGGGTATGGAGTTTCGGGGATACTTCTTCCCGGCCACGGGACTTCTCCCCGGGAACTGAACAAAACGGGCTGGCAAGAGTGGTACGGCGCCGTGGAAGCGGAATACCTAAGGATAAAAAAAGAGTATGGCGGCGTACCGGTCGTCCCAATGGGGCTTTCCATGGGAGGGACGCTGGTCCTGCGTTTGGCCTGCCGCCACCAGGCTGAAGGGGTCGTCGCCTTTAGCGCTCCCGTGTTCCTGGCGGATTCGAGGGCCTATGAACCTGTGAAGTCCGGGATGGAGTATTACCCGAAAAACAAAACCCCCCAAGAGCTCGCCAGGGATGAGGCTGAAGGCAGGTTTTCTTACGGGGTTATCCCCATGAAGGCCTTTTCTTCGCTCATGCTGCTGATTGAGGCGATCAAGGAAGAACTTGCTCTTATCAGCGCGCCGGCGCTGCTTTTCCAGTCCAGGGCCGATGCCGCGGTAAAGCCGGAAAGCGCAAGTTTTCTTTACGAGCATATCGGCAGCAAGAAGAAGAAACTGGTTTGGCTCGAAAAGTCGGGTCATGTCGTCACGCTGGGCAGCGAACGCGCCCTCGTATTTCAAGCGGTCCGCGAGTTTTTGGAAGAGATCGGTTTCTAATGAGCAGGGAGGTATTTCCAGGTCATGTTTGATTACAACCATCATTGCTTCGGCTGCGGGGAACTCAACCCGCAGGGCTTGAAACTGAAGTTTTTCAAGGATGGAGAAACGCTTTATACGACTTTTGTTCCCGGCGAGGTTCACCAGGGTTACCCGGGCATTATGCACGGCGGGATCACCAGCACGATTCTCGATGAGGTGATGTCCCGTTCCATCAGCGCTTTGGGGCTGCTGGCATTTACGGCGCGGCTGGAGGTGCGCTTCCGCAGCAACGTCCCCCTCCACCGTCCCGTGCGCTTCGAAGCCTGGATAACCGGGCGCAAGAGCAAGGTGATAGATACCGAGGCCCGGGCCGTGCTGGATGACGGCCAGGTCGCGGCGGAAGCCAAAGCCCGTTTTATGGTGAAGGGAGCAGGGGAAATTTACCTGGATACTGGGAGTCGGGAGGAAAAACAAAATGATGAAACGTGAAGAAGCGCTTGCCCTGTTGAAGAAAAACATCCACAACGGCAATCTTCTCAAGCACATTTACGCGGTGGAGGCGGTCATGGGGGCCCTGGCCCGGCATTTCCACGAGGACGAAGAAACCTGGAAGCTGGCGGGACTGCTGCACGACATCGATTACGAGATCACCAAAGACGACCCCCCAAGGCACAGCTTGGTGGGCGGGGAGATGCTGGAGAAGGAAGATGTGCCGCCGGAGGTGGTTTATGCCGTCAAATGCCACAACCATGTTCACGGTTTGGAGAGAAAAAGCCTGATGGACAAGGCCCTTTTTGCCACTGACCCTGTCACCGGGCTGATTGTGGCAGGCGCCCTGATCCGGCCGGACAAAAAGCTGGCGCCGGTTGATGTGCCGTTTTTGCTCAACAGGTTTCACGAAAAATCGTTTGCCCGGGGCGCCAGTCGCGACAGGATTGCCGCCTGCAGCGAGCTGGGGCTGAGCCTGGAAGAGTTTATCGGCATCGCCCTTGAAGCGATGAAGGGGATCAGCAAGGAACTAGGTTTATAAACGGCATCGAACTGGGCAGTATAGTGATGACTGCCCTTTTTCTTTTGAAGGAAGTGATGATTAATGAAGACGGTGGCGCCGGAAGAAATCCTGGAACACATGATGCGGCATTCTTACAGGCCAATGACGGCCGGAGAACTGGGCGAGGTGCTGGAAATCGAAGACGTCTCCCGGCTGGTGCCTGTGCTTGCTGAAATGGAAAAGCAGGGGGACATAGTAAAAAACCGCAGGGGCCGCTACGGGCTGCCTCAAAAAATGAACCTGCGGGTGGGGCGCATCCAGGGGAATCGCAAGGGTTTTGCTTTTTTGGTACCCGACGACCCCGGCGAACAGGATGTCTTTATCCTGAGCGAAGACCTTAACGGGGCAATGCACAACGACCGCGTGGTCGTCAGGCTTTACCGGCACCTGGCCAACGGCCGCAAAAGCGAAGGGAAAGTTATCCGCATCCTGAAAAGGGCCAATGAAAGGGTTGTCGGCACCTATGAAAGAAACGGCAGCCTGGGTTTTGTCGTTCCCGATGACAGGCGGCTCGGGCACGACATATTCGTAACTAGGGAGGATGCCGGGAGCGCCAGGGACAACGACAAGGTCGTAGTGGAAATAACGCGCTGGCCCGGGCCGAGGCGCAGCCCGGAAGGAAGGATAATCGAAATACTGGGACAAAAAGGCGATCCCGTTGCCGATGTGCTCTCCATTATCCGTAAATACCAGCTGCCTGAGGTTTTTCCGGCGGAAGTATTGAAAGAGGCGGAAAAAATCCCCCTGGTTATTGGGAATAAAGAACATGCGGGGCGCAGGGACCTGCGCGGGCTGGCAATGGTCACCATAGACGGTGAGGACGCGAAGGACCTGGATGACGCGGTCAGCCTGGAACGCCTGCCGGGCGGCAATTATCGCCTGGGGGTTCACATCGCCGATGTCGGTTATTATGTCCGGGAAGGTTCCCTCCTGGACCAGGAGGCTTTAAAAAGAGGTACCAGCGTTTACCTGGTCGACAGGGTCATTCCCATGCTGCCGCCCCGCCTTTCCAACGGCATTTGCAGCCTTAACGCCAACGAGGACAGGCTGGCCATGACCTGCTTCATGGAGATTAATGAAACAGGCGGCGTTGTGGGTTATGAGATCTGCCGGTCGGTGATCCGGGTCAGGGAACGCATGACCTATACCGCTGTGCGCAAAATACTGGAAGAGCGCGATGCCGGGCTCCTGAAGCGCTATGGCGAATATATTGAAATGTTTGAGCTGATGAAAGATTTGTGCCTCATCCTCCGTGAAAAACGCCTGCGCCGCGGGGCTGTCGATTTTGATTTCCCCGAAGCCGTGGTGACGCTGGACGGCGCAGGCAGGCCGCTGGGCATTGCCAAGCGCGAGCGTTCCATCGCCGAGATGATTATCGAGGAATTTATGATTGCGGCCAACGAGACGGTGGCAGGGCACTGCTGCCGTCTGGGAATCCCCTTTTTGTACAGGGTCCACGAGAAACCGGACCTGGATGACCTCAGGGAACTAAATGAATTCCTGGGGGCCTTCGGTTACCGAATCAAAACCAGCGGCAGGGGCGAGGTGACTCCAGGAGATTTTCAACGCATCGTGGAAAAGGCCAAAGGGAGGCCGGAGGAGAAGGCTGTGACCATGACCATGCTCAGGTCAATGAAGCACGCCCGTTATGCTCCCGAAGCCATCGGGCACTTTGGCCTGGCAGCCCGGTACTACACTCATTTCACATCGCCCATCCGCCGTTACCCCGACCTGGCCATCCACCGGATCATTTGTGAAGCGGTGGAGGCGGGTTCGCTGCCGGCGGCAAGGACCAGGCAGCTGGAACGGTTGATGGCCGGTTACGCGCAGCAGTCCTCCCTCCGGGAAAAGATCGCCGAGGATGCGGAACGGGAGTCGGTTGATTTGAAAAAAGCGGAGTTCATGAAAGGGCTGACCGGGGAAGTGTTCAGCGGTTTCATCAGCGGTGTCAAGTCGTTTGGCTTTTTTGTGGAGCTTGACAGCACGGTGGAAGGGCTGGTTCATGTTTCCACCCTTGATGACGACTATTATCAGTATGACGACAGGCGCCTGGTGCTGGTTGGTGAGCACACCGGCAAAAGCTATCGCATCGGTGATGCCGTAAAGGTCAGGGTTTCCGGAGTCAGCATTGAGGAGCGGCGCGTTGATTTTGAGCTGGCGCCTGATGAGGAGAAAAAAGCGGGGCGCCTGAAAGCGCGCAAGAAGCGCCTGCGGAAGAAGGACGGAAAAAAACGGGTTCCTTGACGCCGCTGTCGTATCTGGTATAATAAAAGAGAAGACATAAACCGTGGGTAATAGGAAAAGTTTGGCCGGAAATAATGAAATAGAGCTAATTGCTATGTTCAGGGGGCCAAACAGCACAAGCGTTGAAAGGAACGCA